>NZ_VXKH01000003.1 GCF_008693065.1 Corynebacterium tuscaniense
GCGTCGGCGTTGGTGTCGGTGCCGGTTGCCACGGCCACGGAGACGGCGGTTGTGGTGTTGGTGGCTGCGGTGCCGGCGGTTGTGGTGTTGGTGGCTGCGGTGCCGGCGGGTTGTTGCCACCGCCTCGCTTCACCGCCGCAGCTGGGTCAACGATACCGGTGCCACAGCCATTGCAGCTACCGCGCAACGGACGCGTCGTCGAACGCAGTCTCTGTGCGACCTGGTCCGGAGACATCTGGCTCTCCGCCCGCATGAGTGCCACAACACCAGCGACGTACGGTGCCGCCATAGAGGTACCTTGAAGGTCACCGTAGGACGGCCTGCCTGGGCGCTGCCTTCCGGAGTTGTAGGTGGCCAGAATTCCACCGCCCTGGTTGGAATCGCCGCCAGGAGCGGTGACATCCACTGGTGCGCCGTAGTTCGAGTAGCTGGACTTCTGGTCGCGCGGACCAGATGCAGCAACAGTGATGACACCCCGGCAGCTGGCCGGCGTGACGTTAGCAGCGTTCTGGCTCTCATTACCTGCTGCGACCACCACGACGGTGCCCCGGCTGCGCGCGTTATCGATCGCCTGCTGATAAGCCCGAGAGCACTTGCCCTGGCCACCGAGCGACATATTGATCACGGTCGCCGGGTTCGGGTTGCGGGGCACACCGCGCACAGTGCCACCCGATGCCCACTCGATTGCATCAACAATATCGGAGCTGTAACCACCGCACGGCCCCATGACGCGAACCGGCTGAATAGTCGCGCGCGGAGCAACACTGGCTACGCCCTCACCGTTATCGGCCACCGCGGCAGAAATACCGGCCACGTGCGTTCCATGCCACGAGGAGTTATTAGCTCGTCCACATTGACCGGGCTCCGTCCAGTCTCCCTCATCTCGTGGATTCGGATCCCATCCGTCACCGTCTCGACCGGTTTGCGGTGAAGAGATGAAGTCATATCCACCCCGCACATTCTGGTTAAGGTCCGGATGGTTTGTAATGCCGGTGTCAAGAACTGCAATGGTTTGCCCAGCGCCACGCTTGGGGGCATTTGCCCACGCGGTCTCAATGCTGGGGCCTACCGAGCCATTCAGCGACCACTGTTGGCGGAAATGTGGATCATTCACCGCCATCGGGTACATGCGCACATCCTCTTCGATGTGATCAACCTTGCCGCTGGCAAGAGCTTCTCGCATGAACTTATCCACTTCGTCGTCGCTCATCTTCCTATCGGATGTGACAACAGTGGTGCCATCTTCGCGCTCACGGACTTCCGTCACATCTGGCAACGACTCTTCCGTAGCCGTGTTGAGAGTTCTTATGCGCTCCTCAGACTTGTCCACATCATCGGAAAAGTCCACGATGAATCGCGTCGGCGCTTTGTCCTCTTGACTCTGTATGCCAACATTTGGTGCGCTAGCAATCTTCCCATCTTGCGCAGACGTCACCGGCGCTTGCGCCGAAACCATGAGCATGAGGCTCATTGGTACGGCCACATAAGCAAAGGATTTTCTAGGTTGCAATGACCTACCCCTTCAGTCAATGTTTCGGTGTTCCCAGCGACCGATACCCCTGCCTCAAAAGACATGAGCACGCTCGCCGGCTTCCTACCGTCCCGTCAAGTAACGGCACGATAACGGAACAATAACAAAGATGACGCATAAACGTAAGAATTGACTAAGTTTACGGGCATACTTATGTACAGGTTCTTAGTTTTTTCTAAGGTTGATGTAGTGCGCATCCTGCAGAAATCCCTCCGAAGATGCTTGACACGCTCCCACCCCTTTTGTTCACCCCCGACCGTACAAACAGTCACTCCAGCAGCACGAAGCCCCGTGGTCTGGATGGAAACCAGCACCCACGGGGCATTCGACGATGGTGCACGGTGGCACCTAAAAGCTAGGCGACTTTCGGAGCATTGACATCTTCCGGAAGAGCATTCTTAGCCACCTCGCACAGCGCGGAGAACGCCGCGAAGTCGTTGACGGCCAGCTCGGCCAGGATCTTGCGGTCCACATCAACCTCAGCGAGCTTCAGTCCGTGGATGAGGCGATTGTAGGTGATGTCGTTCATACGGGCAGCCGCGTTGATGCGCTGGATCCAGAGCTTACGAAACTCGGACTTGCGGGCGCGACGGTCACGGTATGCGTAGGTATGGGAGTGCAGCCACTGTTCCTTGGCCTTGCGGTAGAGACGGGAACGCTGGCCGCGGTAGCCCTTGGCAGACTTGAGAATGGCGCGACGCTTCTTCTTGGCGTTAACTGAGCGCTTAACACGTGCCACAGTGATACTTCCTTAAATTCTCGTAACGGATGGATTTTCTAGGGAAAGGCAGGCGCTCGATTAAGCCATGCCGAGGAGGCGCTTAGCGCGCTTGACGTCACCTTTAGCAACGTCGGTGGTGCCGGAGAGCTTACGGCGACGCTTGGACGAAAGCTTCTCGTTCAGGTGGCGCTTACCAGCCTGCTCGCGGCGCAGCTTGCCAGAGCCGGTGACCTTGATGCGCTTTGCGGTGCCCTTGTGGGTCTTCTGCTTCATAGTGGTAAATCCTTAAAGGCGGTGAAACGATCTAATTCTTACCCTTGCGAACCGGCCCAAAGACCATGGTCATGTTGCGGCCGTCCTGCTTTGGACGGGACTCGACCTGGCCGACCTCCTGGATATCCTCAGCGAGGCGCTCCAGCAGGCGGTACCCCAGCTCCGGACGCGATTGCTCGCGACCACGGAACATGATGGTCACCTTGACCTTGTTGCCTTTTCCCAAGAAGCGTTCAACGTTGGACTTCTTGGTCTGGTAGTCGTGCTCATCAATCTTGGGACGGAACTTCTGTTCCTTGACCACGGTTTGCTGCTGGTTCTTACGGGCCTCACGGGCCTTCTGATCCTGCTCGTACTTGAACTTGCCGTAGTCCATGATCTTGCACACGGGTGGCTTAGCGTTCGGGGCTACCTCGACGAGGTCAAGGTCAGCTTCGTACGCAAGCTTGCGTGCATCATCGGTACGGACAATGCCAACCTGCTCGCCAGACGGGCCGACGAGACGAACTTCCGGAACGCGGATGCGTTCGTTGATGCGAGCTTCAGCGCTGATGAGAACTCCTAGTGTCTAGGGCGGTTATGTGGTTCGCTACCGATTCGCCCGTGAGAATTCCCCCTCAAACAAAATCCCACGCTGCCGGTGGCACGCGTGGGAGTTCATCCGAAAACGGCGCCAGCTGCTATGGCTGCCACCGTTGTTTTGACCCTTAGCCTTCCGGTGGCCGGCGGCATCAGGTGGGAGTAACTCCACTTGCAACCTATGTACCTGTGAAGGTTCGTAGGCGGTAGTGGGTAAAGGTTAGCACTCCCCTGCTGGAGCACCAAATCTAAGCACGCAAACCGCTCTTTAGGTTATCAATGTAACGACACAATAACGTTTCGCACGCGTTTGGAACCGTTCGGGCCTTTGCGTCGTCTAAGTAGTAACCAACCATTGTTAGGAGGACCAACATGAATCAACCGCCTGATCGGATTCTTGCGGATGTTCACCGTCAACTCGGCGAACTCCGAGAGAGCACTGCGCGTTCGCAGATGCTTGTCGCCGACATCCAGGCATCCCTAAATCGCCTCACTCCTGGCCCAGCTGTAGGAAGCCCGACACCCCAAAAACAGCAGGAAGCACAACCCGTGATGGCACAACCAGCGATACAGACGGCATCGCCAGGGACAATGCCCCACCATCCGGCGCAACCGGCACCGCTGCAACCGCAGCCAAAGGAACCGGTGGTTCCTCCCAAGTCGCCGAAGCCGAAACTGTCCACCGAGCAGTTGGTGCTGCGTTGGGCGGCGGTCATCGGCTCAATCATCACGTTTGCGGGCGCATGTTTCGGCATTGCGTTGGCTATTCAAACTGGCCTCCTAGGCCCCGTTGGCCGCGTGGTGGGTGCTGCGCTTCTCGCATTCATCTTGCTGGGAGTGGGCATTAGAGTGGACCGACGCAAGGGAAGCAACGCGGGCGTCATGGCACTTTATGTGACTTCATTCCTCATCCTCATCGCGGATCTGTGGTATGCCGCGTCGGTCCAAGGTTGGCTAGGTCCCATAGCGAAAGTCGCGGTATTCCTTGCCGTGTGGTTCAGCTACCTCGCACTTGCGAAATGGCGCAATAGCCTTCAGTTGGTTTTGGCCATGTGCATCATCCTCGTGTTCCACACTTTCTTCCTTTTCACCAACAACAATCTGATCAATGGCCTCGTAATGGTCGCACCTATCGCGGTGATCCTTTTGACCTGGTGGATGGCACGGGAAGCCTCCCCACGCCTCATTGCAATTGTTCGTGGTACAGCGGGCGCACTGCTAGCTTGGCAGACCTATGTACTTGCTTTCTCCACCCCTCTCTTTTTCGACGTTTCGTCGTCGGAGGAACCGATCGGTTTCGCAGTCACATTCCCACTGATCGGCCTTGTGCTTCTCGTTCTTGGGGAGATCTTCTTCGTCGCAGCTGGCGCTCAGCGTGTCCACAACATCATCTCGGCGGTCGTCGTGCCGGCGGTCATTTTGGTGGCCTCCTATGCGCTGCTCCGTGATACTGGCACGTGGCTACCTTTCCTCATCGCCACTGTAATAACCGTCCTTGTCGCTGTTATTGGCCCGAAGAACAAAACAGAATTCTCATCGGATCTTCTTACCGGCTGGCTTATCGTGTTGCCGTTCACATTCTTCCGGCCATTCATTGATTCCCAAGATTTCACTGGGAATACTCCTCAGGCAGAGGCAATTCCGGTACTGATCTTCTTTGCCGCCGCTATCACCGTGTTGATGCTTTTGCACCGCCTGCAAGTCAACACGCTGGCGGTCCTAGCTAGCTGGGCATTTATGCTCTTGGTCGGCGTTCTTCCCATGCTTGCGTACACCTTGAATCCTTCAATCACCACCCGCTGGTCCTGGTTCACGCTGATCCAAGGCCTTCTGCTGGCGGCTTTGCTCATTATCGCTGTGACACGAAAAGCCCTATGGCGTGGAGTGACCGCCCAGGCACGCGCCGTCTCTGCTGGTTATGGTCTCATTCTGGAGATGTTAGCGGTAGTGACTATCGTCGACTTGCTTTGGCGGATCTCTACCGAAGTGGCTGGCGCCCCGAGCGAGGCGGTCGTGGAAAGCTCTCGAATGGGCTTCTACAACGGCCACATGATTGTATCCATCTCCTGGATGGCTGCTGCTTCCTGGCTTTTGCTCAAACGCCCCGGAGCTATGGACACCAAGACCCTGCGCACCACTGGTTTGGTCATGGCCATAGTGGCTACGGGCAAGCTGGTCTTCTTCGACATGGCGGCGCTTGGCGGAATCCCACGCGTGCTCACATTCATCGTCTGTGGTCTGCTCCTCATCGCCGTTGCGATCAAGGGCGCACAACGCAAGACCACAGCTGCCAACACCAGTCCCGCCGATGTAGATGTTGATGTGCTCGAGCGACGAAACTAAACCATTTTGCTCAGGAACTGGCCGGTGAAGGATCCCTTCACCTTGGCCACATCCTCGGGTGTGCCTTCGGCAACGACGGTTCCACCGCCGGAGCCACCTTCAGGGCCCATATCGATGATCCAGTCAGCACACTTGATCACATCGAGGTTGTGCTCAATAACTAGGACAGAGTTGCCCTTATCTACCAAACCATTGAGCACGAGCATGAGTTTGCGGATGTCCTCAAAGTGAAGGCCCGTCGTCGGCTCGTCGAGAATGTAGATTGTGCGCCCGTTTGAGCGCTTCTGCAGCTCGGCAGCCAGCTTCACGCGCTGGGCCTCACCACCAGACAACGTCGTGGCGGATTGGCCGAGGCGGACGTAGCCCAAGCCGACGTCGCAAAGCGTCTGCAGATACCGGTGAATTGACGTGATGGGTTCAAAGAACTCGGTGGCCTCACTGATGGGCATATCCAGCACTTCGGCGATGTTCTTGCCCTTGTAGCGGACCTCAAGCGTTTCGCGGTTGTAGCGCGCGCCGCCACACACCTCACACGGCACATACACGTCAGGCAGGAAGTTCATTTCAATCTTGATAGTGCCGTCGCCGCGGCACGCTTCGCAGCGACCACCCTTGACGTTGAAGGAGAAGCGACCCGCCTTGTAGCCACGAACCTTTGCTTCTTGAGTCTCAGCAAAGAGGTTGCGGATCTTGTCAAAGACTCCCGTGTACGTTGCCGGGTTTGAGCGAGGCGTACGTCCAATCGGCGACTGATCCACCTGTACCAGTTTGTCTAGGTGCTCTAGGCCCTCAACTTTTTTGACACGTCCTGGAACCTGGCGGGCACCGTTGAGTCGGTTCTGCAGAGTCTTGGCCAGAATCTGGTTGACCAGGGTGGACTTGCCCGAGCCGGAAACGCCCGTGACAGCGACGAGAACACCGAGTGGAATGTCTACCGAAACGTTATCAAGATTGTTCTCCCGGGCGCCGACGACTTTCAGCTGCCGTTTCTTATCTCGGGGGCGGCGTGTTTCTGGAACGGCAATTGCCTTCTTGCCCGACAGGTAGTCACCGGTCAGGGAGTTCTTGGCTTTCAGGATTCCCTTCGGGGGTCCCTGGTAGACCACTTCCCCACCGTATTCACCGGCGAAGGGGCCGATGTCAATGAGCCAGTCCGCTTCCCGGATTGTGTCTTCATCGTGCTCGACCACAACGAGGGTGTTGCCAATATCGCGGAGCTTCTTCAAGGTGGAAATAAGTCGCTGGTTATCGCGCTGGTGCAGGCCAATGGAGGGCTCATCCAGAACGTACAAAACACCGGCGAGACCGGAACCGATCTGGGTGGCCAGTCGGATGCGCTGTGCTTCACCGCCGGACAGGGTCCCGGCAGAGCGGGACAGGGTGAGGTAGTTCAAGCCGACATCCAGTAGGAAGTGCAGGCGCGCCTGGATTTCCCGCAGCACTGCGCCTGCAATCATTTCTTCGCGATATCCCAGGACCAGGTTGTCCAGGTACTCAGAAGCATCTTCAACGGAAAGTTCGGTGAGTCCAGCAATCGACTTCTCACCATGCGTGGTGGAATCCAAACGCACGGCCAAGATTTCCGGCTTCAGACGCGCACCATGACACGTCGGGCAAGCCACATCACGTGTGTAGGCCATGAAGCGCTCTTTGGTGTGCTCTGAATCAGACTGCTCTATCTTTCGGTGCAGGTATCCCCGCACGCCCTCGAAGGCGGCGGTGAAGGAGCGCTGGCGCCCATAGCGGTTCTTGTATCGGACGGACACCTTCGTATCAGTGCCGTTGATCAGGGCATCTCGGTGGCTCTTCTTTAAGCTGGACAAGGGCGCTTCTGGGTCGAAGCCTTCCTCCTTCGCCAGGGCAATGATGAGTTTGGCAAAGTACCCCTTATTAGGGCTGGAGTTCCACGGCTGGAATGCGTCTACTGCTGGTGCATCTGGGTCTGGGATGACCAAGTCCGTGTCGATCTCAGCGCGGGTTCCCAAGCCATCACACGCTGGGCAGGCACCAAAGGGAGAGTTAAAGGAAAACGCGCGTGGCTCGTACTCCTCCACGCCGAGGGTGTGGCCATTCGGGCACGCCATCTTCTCGGAGAAGATCACCACTCGATCCGGATCATCAGCATCTTTTTCAACCCAGTCGAAGGCCACGAGTCCGTCGGCAAGCTTGAGCGCAGTTTCCACGGAATCAGTGAGACGCTGCTTCTGACTCTCTTTGACTGTGAGACGATCCACCACAACGTCAATATTGTGCTTGATCTGCTTCTGTAGCTTCGGCGGATCGCTTAACGTATACGTCTCACCATCCACGTTGACGCGGGCATAGCCTTGTGTGGCAAGGTCAGCGAAGAGGTCTACAAACTCACCCTTGCGTTTACGCACAATTGGCGCAAGCACCTGGAATTTGGTGCGCTCCGGGTTCTCCATCACCTGATCCACAATTTGCTGTGGTGTTTGTCTTTCAATCACCGCATCACACACTGGACAATGCGCCGTGCCCGCGCGGGAGTAAAGGAGGCGCAGGTAGTCGTAGATCTCCGTAATCGTGCCCACCGTGGAACGAGGGTTACGGTTAGTTGATTTCTGGTCTATAGACACAGCTGGGCTCAGCCCATCAATGTAATCAACCTCGGGTTTGTCCATCTGCCCCAGGAACATGCGCGCATAGGAGCTCAGTGATTCGACGTAACGGCGCTGGCCTTCAGCAAAGATCGTGTCAAAGGCAAGAGAGGACTTCCCAGAACCTGACAGCCCGGTAAACACCACCATTTTGTCGCGGGGTAGTTCAATGTCTATTCCCTTGAGGTTGTGTTCGCGTGCTCCGCGGACAATCAGCTTCTCAGCCACAGGCAGTGCATCCCCTTGTTTCAGTTGATGGTTGGATCCTCGAACAAAGATACCAACGCTAGCCGCTCACTAATCATTCCCGCAGCATCAACCTACGCAAGCGGCTGGCTTCTCATAGAGTAGGCGCCATGAACACTCTGACCCTTCACTCCGTTTCCGTATCCCCAATGGATAACAATTGTTACCTGTTGGCGTGTGGTGAGCAGGGTTTGCTTATCGACGCTGCCGCGGAACCACACACTCTCCTTTCCATGGCTGAATCCGCCGGAGTGCGCATCACCGATGTCCTGACAACGCATCGGCACGCAGACCACGTCGGAGCTTTGAAGGAGATCCTCGAAGCAACTGGAGCGAACCACTGGGGTTCCTTCCTTGACGCGCCGGCGCTGCCCGTTGCGCCGGATCATGAGCTGCATGAGGGGGACACACTCGACTTCGCTGGGCACGAATTCCCTGTCCATATCCTCCGCGGGCACACGCCCGGCGGTGCATCCATTGCCGCTGAGATTGATGGCACAGTAAATCTCTTCGTCGGCGATTCCCTCTTCCCCGGCGGAGTGGGCGGGACGAACGGCGAAGGCGATTTTGTCCGCTTGTTCACGGATGTGAAAGAAAAACTTTTTGATCAATATCAGGATGATGCGATCGTGCGCCCAGGACACGGAAAACCGACAACATTGGGTGCAGAGCGACCACATCTGGACGAATGGTGGAAGCGTCGCTGGTAGTTTTCCCTGCCAGCCTGCCGGGATCCGTCTACAGTAGGAAGAACGGACTATCCCCGAAGTAGAGAAGGATTGAGTATGATCCGCAAACTAGCTCGACCGATGCTCGCCTCTGTGTACATCGCAGATGGTGTCAACTCGGTCACCAAAGCTTCCGAGCATGCAAAAAGCGCTGAGAAGGTAGCTGGCGCTGTGAAGTCGGTGCTCCCGGCTCAGTACGCCAGCTTTATCCCTTCTGACCCGGAGACTCTGGCCAAGATTGGTGGCGGTGTAAAAATCGGCGCTGGTTCCACTTTCGCACTGGGCAAGGCTCCGCGCCTGTCCGCTGCTCTGCTGGCTGGCTCTTCCGTAGCCACCCTGCTTGGTCGCAATGCGTTCTGGGAGGCATCCAATGAGTCCGAGAAAACACGCCAGCGCAATGGTGCGTTGACCAACGTTGCTCTCCTCGGCGGTGTGCTGATCGCTGCTGCTGACACCCAGGGCAAGCCTGGTCTGGCGTGGCGTGCTCAGGACGCAGCAAAGCGTTCTAAGAAGAATATTCAGCAGGCTCTGCCGACCCAGTCTGAGTCTGAAAAGGCTCTAAAGAAGGCTGGCGAGTGGTTCCAGGACACCCGTGAGACGGTGACCGAGTCCGCTCAGCAAGCAGCTCACCAGGTGTCAGACTACGTGGATGACAACAAAGGTGACTGGAAGAAAGTCGCTGAGAAGTGGGCTGGCAAGGCTACTGATGTTGCTCATGATGCCGCTGACTGGGCTGAGGACACATACAAGGACCTCAAGCCGAGCAAGGTTCAGCAGTACAAGGCTAAGCGCCAGGTGAAGGGCCTGATCGGTGACGTGCAGGGCCGTGTGGGTGACGTGCAGGGCCGTATTGAGGACTTGCAGCCGTCCGCACTGGACAAGTTCAAGACAAAGCGCAAGGTGAACTCTGTCGTGGGCGACCTTCAGGACGCACTGGATGACTTTGTCCCGTCTGCTTTGGACAAGTTCAAGGCAAAGCGCCAGGTGAAGAAGGGCGCTGCGAAGGCTCAGAAAACCGCACAAAACGCGATTGACACCCTGCAAGATGCCTTTGACAATCTTGATGCTGCTCCGAGCCGCCGTCAGAAGCGCAAGCTCAAGAAAAAGGTGAACAAAGCAGAGAAGACGGCCAAGAAAGCCGTGAAGAAGGCAGAGAAGAAGTTCAAGTAATTTCTCTCGCTGCTGCCTTTTAGTGTGACAGCCTTATTGCCGGTTTTCCAGCAATAAGGCTGTTTCTCTTTTCGCGCTAGACTAGACCGTCACTGTTTACACGCGAACCGTTCAACAATTCTGAGTAAAGGAGAGTGTGCGTAGTGGCTGATCAGTCCGGCGCCTCTTCCCTGGGATCCCAGGAGGCAGTGAAGCATGAGCAGGCCTACGTGGATCTGCTCGTTGCCCACTTGGACCGAGAAGTGTCTGGCGCGCAAGAACGCTTGGAGGAAGTTCAGAGGGATGTGGACCCGGATAACCCGGATGCGGATGCATTAGTACGACGTGAAACGGAGTATCACGGGCTGAATGCGAAGCTGGATGCGTTGAGTATCGCCGAGACCGGTCTCGTCTTTGGACGTATCGATGTTGAGGATGACTCCCCAGAAAACCCCGTCCCCGGATTGCCCAACCTGGACCGACGCTATATCGGCCGCATGGGCATGGATGACCGAGAGGATAACTACCGCACGCTCTTGCTGGACTGGCGTGCCCCGATGGCCCGGCCGTACTACCTGGCTACCACTGCGCACCCGGAAGGAGTTGTCTCACGCCGCAATATCCGCATGCGCGGGCGGACAGTCACCGGCGTTGATGACGATGTATTGAGTGGGCCTGGTGCAGATGAACCCGGTAGGGATTCTGGTGTGGGCAGTGAGGCAGCACTGCTGCGCGCCTTGAACGCACCCCGCACCGGCCACATGCAGTCCATCGTTGAAACAATCCAGCGCGAACAGGACCAGATTATCCGCGATAGAACCCGCGGTGTGCTGGTTGTCACGGGTGGTCCTGGCACCGGAAAAACTGCTGTTGCTCTCCACCGTATTGCCTATTTGTTGTACACCTGGCGTGACCAGTTGGCCCGCACCGGTGTTCTTATCGTTGGGCCCAATCGGACCTTTTTGGACTACATCTCGCGCGTACTCCCAGAACTTGGTGAGACCGGCGTGGTACTGAGCACCGTTGAGGATCTGGTCCCCGGTTTCACTCCGACCCTGCTGGATGATCTGCTCACCCGCGAGGTCAAGGGTTCGGGGGAAATGGTCACGATTCTTTCCCGCGCGGTGCGCAATTATCAGCTGGTGCCCGGCGCGTCGATTCCGCTCAAGATCGATGGTATTGAGATCGCGGTGACACCTGAGATGATCGCCGCAGCGCGCACTCGTGCTCGTCGCAGCCGCAAACCGCACAATGATGCGCAAGCGGTCTTCGCCGAAGTTCTCACGCAGCTCCTCGCGGAGGCGATGGCTGAGCGCATCGGTGCGGACCCACTGGGTGGGGCTAACTTGCTCTCGCACGCCGATGTGGACCAGCTGCATGATGATCTTGCGGAGGAGCCCCAGGTCACGGCGCTCATTTCGGAGCACTTCCCTATTCTCGATCCCGTTGATGTGCTCACCGAATTTCTGAGCAGCCGTGATGCGATCAGTGCGGCCGCGCATGATTATGATGAGGAAACGCAGGACGCGCTCTACCGCGACGACGGTGACGCATTCACTGCGTCAGACACCGCGCTTATCGACGAGTTGTACACCCTCATCGGCATCCCCACCCCCACCGACGAAGTGGAGAAAGCCGAACGCCAATGGCGTGAACTCGTGGCAGATGCGGAAGATGCGCTGGACATCTTGGCGTCTTCGGCGAACACGGATACGGACGATGAGTTCGAGGCAGAGGTTTTGTCTGCCCACGACATCATCGATGCTGAGACCCTGGCTAGTCGCCAGCGTGAAACAGACGTACGGTCCACCGCCGAACGAGCCAGCGCTGATATGACCTGGGCCTACGGCCACGTCATCGTGGATGAGGCACAAGAGCTCACGCCTATGGAATGGCGGATGGTGTTCCGTCGCTGCCCGTCGAAGTGGATGACCCTTGTTGGGGATACGGCTCAGACTTCCTCCCCTGCCGGGGTAGACGATTGGTCCAGTGCCCTTGAGCCCTTCGTGGGGCAGCGTTTCGTCTCCCATAAACTCACGGTCAACTACCGCACACCAGAAGAAGTGATGGAGGTAGCCAACGATGTGTTGAAGGCTATCGATCCGGATGCGGAACCCGCCGTGACTGTCCGTTCATCGGGCCACCCCGTGCGTTTCCTCCCCGAAGACACAGACGCCACCACGGTTCATACTGAATTGGACAAGCTCGGAGGACTCGTCGCCGTGATCAACAAAGACAATGTGGGGACGGTGAAAGGGTTGGAGTTCGACCACGTCATCGTGGATAAACCCCATGAGATCATCGCAGGTTCCCCTCAGGGGCGACAAGACCTGTACGTGGCACTGACACGTGCCACTCAAACTCTTACCGTGATCGGCGAGTTCTAAGCCACGGTGTGAACGATCATCACATCACAATCGGACTGACGCGCAACGTCAGCCGGAACGGAACCGAGCAAGCGGCCCGTCAAAGAATTAATGCCGCGGTTACCCACGACGAGAAGATCCGCATCATACTCAGTCACGATGGCCATCAGCGCCTCAACCGGGGTGCCTGAACGCACAGTGGTGACCACATCTGTTGCACCATGCTGTTGAGCGTGCTCAGCGGCGGCGACAAGATTCGACTTCGCCGTCTCATCCCCAAGAATCGTATTGGAGTCCTGGCGCAGCGTCCCCGCAACATCCTCCTCAGACTCATAGTACGCACACCCGATAACAAGCTTCGAATTAAAAGCTGAGGCAATCTCAGCGGCGCGCTCAACTGCCAGCAGCGAAGAGTGTGAACCGTCCGTGCCAACAACAACAGTGTTGTACTTGCTCATGTTGCGCCTTTCGCTTCTACTTTCCACGAGGCCCTTTCACGGGCCGTGTCTTCTTTGGCCACTATATACACTCGCAGAACACCTGCGTTCGGCAGGCCAGATTACCTGCTCAGATATGAATTAGATCCCAGCGTCTTTCACACCGCGAAGTTCTTTCTTCAGATCCGCAATCTCATCACGCAAGCGTCCTGCCAACTCAAACTTGAGTTCACGGGCGGCGGCGGTCATCTGAACCGTAAGATCGTCGATAAGCTTTTGTATTTCGTCCGAAGCCATCGTTGAGGTATCGCGCCCTTCGACCATCGCTGTGTCCCCAGCGAGACTCTCCTCCGGCGCACCGCGTTCCTCGCCGTTACGCTCATAGACCTCGTCGAGAATATCCGCAATCTTCTTCCGCAACGGCTGCGGATCAATCCCATGCTCCTTGTTGTACGCGATCTGCTTCTCGCGGCGCCGCTCTGTCTCATCAATCGCCTCACGCATGGAATCTGTGATGTTGTCTGCATACATGATGACCTCACCCGACACGTTTCGAGCGGCACGACCGATCGTCTGAATGAGGGACTTGGTGGAACGCAGGAAGCCTTCCTTATCCGCATCGAGGATGGCCACGAGGGAGACCTCTGGGAGGTCCAGGCCCTCGCGCAGCAGGTTGATGCCCACCAGGACGTCATACTCACCCAAACGCAGTTGGCGGAGTAGCTCGACGCGCTGCAACGTATCAATATCCGAGTGCAAATACCGCACGTTGATACCGTTGTCCATCAAAAAATCCGTGAGATCTTCCGCCATCCGCTTGGTCAAAGTGGTGACCAGGACGCGCTCATCCTTCTTCGTGCGCTCACGGATTTCATGAATGAGATCATCAATCTGCCCCTTCGTTGGGCGCACGTCTACCTTCGGGTCCACCAGGCCCGTGGGGCGAATAACCTGCTCAACAAACTCTCCGCCAGAGGCCTCCAGTTCATAGTCCCCCGGCGTAGCGGACATGTACACGGTCTGGCCCACGCGCTCCTCAAACTCATCAAAGGTGAGTGGGCGGTTATCCACGGCTGAAGGAAGACGGAAACCGAACTCGACGAGATTGCGCTTGCGCGACATATCGCCTTCATACATGCCACCGATCTGCGGAACGGTGACGTGAGACTCGTCGATGATGGTGAGGAAGTCCTCCGGGAAGTAGTCAATGAGGGTTGCTGGTGCTGAGCCTGCCTCACGTCCGTCAATATGCCGCGAATAGTTCTCAATGCCGGAACAAAAACCCACTTGTTGGATCATTTCCAGGTCATACTCCGTACGCATACGCAGGCGCTGCGCTTCGAGGAGTTTACCTCGGCTTTCTAAGTCCTCCAGGCGGTCGGCGAGTTCCTCCTTGATGGCTTCAATGGCTTTTTCCATGCGCTCTTCCGTGGCCACATAGTGCGTAGCCGGGAAGATACGCAATTCATCGCGCTGTTGGAGGACATCGCCGGTCAACGGGTGAATGTAGTAGAGCGCATCTACCTCATCACCGAAGAACTCCACGCGCACAGCCACTTCCTCATAGGCCGGAATAATGTCCACGGTGTCGCCCTTCACTCGGAAGGTCCCGCGTTTGAAGTCCACGTCATTGCGCTCATACTGCACATCCACCAGCAGGCGCAGGAAGCGGTCACGCTCAATCTCTTCACCAACGCGCAGCAGAAGCGAACGATCCAGATAGGACTGCGGTGTGCCCAGACCGTAGATACAGGACACGGATGACACGACGACGACATCTCGTCGACTAAGTAGCGCAGATGTAGCCGAGTGGCGCAAACGCTCCACATCATCATTGATCGACGAATCCTTCTCAATGTAGGTATCCGTCTGCGCGATATAGGCCTCTGGTTGGTAGTAGTCGTAGTACGATACGAAATACTCAACCGCGTTGTTAGGCAATAGCTCACGCAACTCCGTGGCCAACTGTGCAGCCAATGTCTTGTTGGGCGCCATCACGAGCGTGGGGCGCTGTTGCTGTTCGATCAGCCACGCTGCGGTTGCTGACTTACCGGTACCGGTAGCACCCATGAGAACCACGTCGGGCTCCCCTGCTCGCAGTCTTCGATCCAGCTCCTTAATCGCTGCAGGCTGATCGCCAGAGGGCTCGAATTCAGAAACAACTTCAAACTGTTTCTCCGAACGTTCCACCTCACCTACAGGGCGGAACTCAGAGTGAGATAAAACAGGGTGTTCAGCAGCAAAAGCCATGCCAGCCAGTCTATAGAGGCACACGGTTGAAGGTGGGGCCGGTAGCCTCAATCCGCGATCACAACACCTCCTTCCTCAATTTTTCGGGGACTACATATCTCTTTTCTGCGTATCGCTTGCCGAATCTCATAAAGTTGCGAGACGTCACCTGAACCGCGTTCAAACAGTTGCGATAGTTTCACAGCATTACCTAAGCTTGCATGCATGGTCTCGCATTCACCCCTGTCAGTCGCGCGCGACGCAATCGCTGCGTCGGGCTATCGGCATAACGAGGTGGCTGCATATCTAGGCATCGATGCCCCGAAGCTCTCCAAGTCCCTCTCCGGAGTCCGGCGTTTTAGCCAGACAGAACTGGAACGCTTGGCAGAACTGACTGGCGTTGATGTGAAAGCCTTAAGACCATCGCCGAAAGAAGGCCACGCGACACCGAATCCCCGCCATTCCGGTGAGGAGTTCGCGCGCCGTCAGCAAAAGATTGTGGACGGCGCCTGGCCGCTGTTCACTTCCCGCGGATACCAGGCGGTCACCATCGCCGAGATCGCCCGCAACGCTGGGATTTCCACCTCAGCAGTCCACTATTACTTCCACTCAAAGAATGACATCTTCATTGCCACGTTGGACCGGTGTTCAGAACAAGCAGCCTCTCGCCGGTCATTCGTTGCAGAAATCGTGGATCCCGCCGAGCGTCTACTCGCCTTTGCAGAAGTAACGCTTGACGGCTCACCGGAGTCATTCTGTGAATGGACCACATGGGCACAGTTTTGGGCATCTTCCGTCGCTTTTGAAGACGCAAAGCGCGCCACAGCAGTGGCCTACGCACGGTGGCAGAAGCAGATGCGCAGCATTGTTGAGGATGGAATTGCCACTGGCTGTTTCATTGCTCACGACCCGGAATCCATGATCAACGCCGTTACAGCGATGATCGATGGGCTCGGCGTGCGCATGCTCGCAGGGGTGCTCTCCCCTGCTGCCGCGAAGGATGCTGTGACTGCCTACCTGAATACGTGGATTGTGCAGCCCGAAGCGAGAGAACTCGTATCGGCTACACCCACACTTAAGGAGAATTACGCACCATGATTGACCTCACACGCCGGCAACTGTTCGGCGCCTCGGCAGTCGCTGGAGCAGCAGGCGCACTAGCCTCATGCTCCACGCAGCCGCCGGCCGAACAGATTGATACGTCCGGCCCGCCACGAAAGGGAGGCAAACTCCGCGTCGGACTCGTTGGTGGTTCTACGGCCGACACGGTGGACGCCCATATCCCAGCTAGTGCCAGCGATGCGGCGCGCGTCATAAACCTCTACGAGCTTCTTGTTCGACGAGGGTACGACTACGAGTTGGAATACCGCTTGGCTGAATCGATTGAATCGAATGAGGCAGCTACCGAATGGACTGTGGTTTTACGTGAAGGTGTGAAGTTCTCTGATGGTCGCCCAGTTCGGCCCCAGGATGTTGTGGCAACGCTTGAACGCGTGGCCGATCCAGAGGACCCCAAAAATGGCGCTGGTTCCATCGCTCACGTAGAAGCGATGGAGGTTATTGATAATCGCTCCCTGGTGATCAAGCTCTCCCAGCCGGATGCGGCGTTCGTAGACACTTTGGCCGAGTACCAGATGGGCATCGTGCCGGAGGATTATGACCCGAAGAATCCCATCGGTGCTGGCCCGTTCAAACTGATGAACTTCAGCCCAGGGCGCTCCACATCGCTGGCACGGAATGAGTACTACTTCGAAGGTCCTGCGAACTTAGATGAAGTGCACATCATTGACTTCTACCAAGAAGACGCGATGCTCAATGCTCTATTGTCATCCCAGGTCGATGGCATTGGTGCGTTAAACCACGCGCTCGTTCGTGTCATCGAAGCAGATCCGCGTTTGAATGTGGTCAGCTCTGAAACAGGTATGTGGTTGCCGTTCACAATGCGTGTCGACGTTGAGCCTTTTGACGACGAGCGCGTGCGCCAAGCAATGCGCCTAGCGGCAGACCGCCCTGGTATGGTCAATCAGGTTTTCTCTGGTGAGGGCCAGGTGGGCAACGATATGTTCGCCCTGTACGACTCGGCCTACCCGCATGAGTTCCCGCAGCGCGAGCAGAATGTTGAAGAAGCCAAGCGTCTCCTCGCCGAAGCTGGTTACCCCGATGGCATCGACGTTGAGCTAAATACCTCTGAGATTGCTTCCGGCGCTATCCGTGCGGCACAGGTTTTCGCGGAGCAGGTGCGCGAGGCCGGCATTCGGGTGAAGATCAACCAAGTGGATTCCACCACCTTCTGGGCAGAAGGCAATTACTTGTCCTACCCGTTCTCCCAGAGCTTTTACTACACCCGTAACTTCCTGGAGCAGGTGAACCGCTGCGCCACTGCTGATGCGCCATTCAATGAGACTCATTGGGTAGATGATGAGTTCACCGCGAAGACCATCAAGGCGCGTTCCTTGTCCGATGATCGTGAGCGCACCAAGCTGATCAAGGAACTGCAGCAAGACCTGTATGACCGCGGTGGCTATATCATTTGGGGCTTCCCCAACAACATTGATGCGTATCACAACTATGTGGCTGGTGCCCGCCCTCATCCGAGTGGTGTGGCGTTGTCCCAGGCACTCTTCTACGACATGTGGATTGCGGAGGCATAAACCATGGGCAAACTGATTCTTCGCAGACTCGGTCTGAGTATCTTCATCCTTCTCGCCGTGTCCATCATCGTTTTCTGCGCGACGCTGCTTCTGCCAGGTGATCCGGCACGTGCAATCCTCGGCCAGCAGGCAACCCCGGAGCGTATCGCTGCACTGGAAGCTCAGATGAACTTGGACAAGAGTCCTTTTGAGCGGTACTTCCTGTGGCTCGGCGGTGTGGTCACCGGGGACTTTGGTATGTCCACCACAACAGGTGGTCCCGTATCAGAGCTGCTGGGTGAACCCCTGGTCAACTCCCTGATCCTCATGGTGTTGGCCGCGCTCGTTGCCATTCCGGTGGGCATCCTGCTGGGTGTCTACGCCGCATGGTGGCGTGGCTACAAGCGTGATAGCGCTATCACCTGGGTGACGTTGATCCTCGCAGCCATGCCGGAGTTCGTCATCGGTATTCTCCTCATCACGCTTTTTGCTACATCGGTATTCCAAGTCCTTCCGGCAGTGACCATGTCGCCACCAGGCACAGCTGTGTGGGAGTACCCATCCCAGCTGATCTTGCCCACGTTGACACTGGCTCTCGTGGTCAGTCCTTACATCGCCCGAATGACGCGCGCAACGATGATTGAGACCTTGGACTCTGGCTACGTGGAAATGGCACGCCTCAAGGGTGTTCCTGAGCGCCGTGTGATCTTCCGCCACGCACTCCCCCACGCTGTCGGTCCGATTGCTCAGGTTGTAGCAATTCAGCTGGCCTGGCTGGCGGGTGGCATCGTCGTGGTCGAGTACCTGTTCCGTTACCCCGGTCTCGGTGTCGCCATGATCGACGCCGTGAATTACCGCGACGTCCAAGTGGTGCAAGCAGTCACATTGCTGATCGCCGCCGTATACGTCGTAGTCAACCTGCTCGCTGACGTGGTGAGCATCATGGCCAACCCGAAGCTAAGGAGCAACTAATGTCTCAGCCACAGCTGAATCCACACTCCCCCACTCCGGTGCCTGTCTCAGCCGAGACGCAGGATGAGCACGCCACTGAGCTGAAGACTTCCCTGTCCAAACCAGCACCAATTTACAAGCGCATTTGGGCCCAGCCGGAGGGCAAGGTTGGTGCGATCCTAACTGGACTTGTGCTCCTTGTCGCACTGATCGGCTACTTCTTCGCCGAGCAAATCACCGGTTACTCGACCACTGAGTTCCTCGGCCTACCGTTCACCAGCGATGGCACGTTTGGTACGGACAACCTCGGTCGCTCTGTTGCCTCCCGCTTCATTGCCGGTGGGTTGCTGCTGTTGGTCACCGCTTTCCTCGCCACCGTGCTTGGCATGCTCGTGGGCACCCTCCTGGGCATGATTGCTGGATACGCGGGCGGGAAGACTGATGCAGTAATCATGCGCATCAATGACATTTTCCTGGCCTTCCCGCAGCTCATCTTTGCCATGTTGGCGATTGTGATCTTCGGACCTTCCGCAACGGTCCTGGTGTTGGTCATCGGTCTCACCCACGCCCCGCGTATCGCGCGTGTGGCGCGCGCCTCCACGCTATCTGTGACCAATGAGGACTACATCCGTGCCGCACAGATGTACTCCGTCCCGCATTGGAAGATCCTCACCCAGGAAATCCTTCCCAATATCACTGGGCCGCTGTCCGTGGAAGCCGGTTTGCGTCTCACCTATTCCATCGGTTCAATCGCTTCCCTGTCCTTCTTGGGCTTGGGTATCCAGCCACCCGCTGCGGACTGGGGTTTGATGATCAATGAAAACCGCATCGCTTTGTCCATCCAGCCATGGGGTGTTGTGCTTCCGGTGTTTGCCATCGCACTGCTCACCATTGGCACTAACATGCTCGCGGATGCGACAGCCCGGGCAACTGCAACGACCGCTATGCCGATTAAGCGCACCGGCCCGAAGGCTGAAAGTGTGCGTCAGGAAAAGGTAGAGCCGATCCACAACGAGGAGGTATAACCGTGACCACCGCAACTAACTCAGGTGGCCCGGACCCGGCCAATCAGGCTGAACAGGACGCATCGAGTGGCATCAACCTATGGGAGGCCGCCGGCCTCCAGGGTGAGTACACGCCACCACCGCGCACCGAAGAAACACTGGTGATGCGTTGCCGCGATCTTCGCCTGGCAACGTTTGAGGGCACCGAAATCCTCCATGGTGTCGACTTTGATCTCTACCGCGGTGAGATCGTCGGTCTCGTCGGCGAGTCCGGCTCTGGTAAAACCACCGCTGGTCTTGCCACGATGGGACACTTCCGTACCGGTCTGATCAAGACTGATGGCACTATCACACTGCACACGCGTGATGGTGAATCGATCGACATCTTCAGTCTGAATGAGGACCAACTACGTGATCTGCGTGGTGGCCGTGTTGCCTACATCCCGCAGGATCCAGCACTGAGCCTGAATCCTGCGATGCGCGTCGGCGACCAGATCCGTGAAGTCCTGGACATCCACGGCTACGGTTCCGATGCTCAGGAGCGCGAAGACCGCGTGCGCGAAGTTATGCGTGGCGTGGACTTGCCAGACACCGATGAATACTTGAGTCGCTGGCCCCACCAGCTTTCCGGTGGCCAACAGCAGCGCGTCGGTATCGCTATGGCTTTTGCCATGTACCCTGACGTGCTCATCTGTGATGAGCCGACAACCGGCCTTGACGTGACCACCCAGAACCACGTTTTGAAGACGATTCGCACGATGACGGTGAAGAACGATGTTGCATCGCTCTACATCACCCACGATCTTGCTGTTGTTGCGGAACTAGTGGACCGCGTCGTGGTGATGCTGCGCGGTGACATCGTCGAAGAAGGGCCGTACAACACCGTTTTGTACACTCCGAAGCACCCGTACACCAAGAAGCTGCTCGCAGCCATTCCGGACCTGGCGGGCCGCAAAGATATCGCTGGCTTTGCCCGCTGGAGTGTTGCGGAAGGTGCTCAGGGCACCTCTGTTACTGCAGAAACGCCCACAGATAAACAGGAGCAACAACGCAAGCACAATGCGCTGCTAGAGATCCGTGACCTCAAGATGGCGTATGGCTCCAACCAGGTGCTCCACGGAATCAACCTGACGGTGGAGCCCGGCGAATCCATCTTGATTCTGGGTGAGTCCGGTTCCGGTAAAACGACATTGTCGCGTTCTGTAGTGGGCTTGAACGATGGCTACACCGGCGATGTTCTCCTCCGTGGCGAGAAACTTGCTCCGAGTAGTCGTGCCCGCACCCTCCCACAGCGCAAGGATGTCCAGTACATCTTCCAGTCCCCCTTCTCGTCTTTGAACCCACGCCGCACAATCGGTGAATCAATGAGTGTCCCATTGGTCATTGCGGATGAGCTTTCTAAGGACGAGCAGCGTGCCATTGTTGAGGAAACTCTAGAAGCTGTACAGCTGGACCGGAGCTTCTACGATCGCCGTCCGGGTGACCTCTCCGGTGGTGAGCGCCAGCGCGCCGCTATCGGTCGCGCACTGGTGAGCACGCCCTCCGTGCTTGTGTGTGATGAGGTGACATCGGCCCTGGACGTGTCCGTTCAGGCCAGCATCCTCAAACTGCTCGCCGAACTGCGCCATGAGCGCGATTTGGCCATGTTGTTTGTCACCCACAACATCGCACTCGCCCGCCACATTGCCACTCGCGTGGCCGTGTTGAACAAGGGCGTCATTGTCGACGAAGGTCCTGTGGACGAGGTTCTGGAAAACCCGCAGCATGAGTACACGAAGGAGCTTCTGGCCAACATTCCTTCGCTCTAATGGTTCCTCGAGCGGTGGGTAAAACACCGTTCGACGCCTTCGCCGTCTCCACCGCCACCGACAGGAGGTTGTGGGAGACGGCGCTCAAATTTCTGCAGGTCTTAAGGGAAGCATTTCGTCGGTACAGTGGGTTGTGTATGCACTTTATTGAAGACCTACCTACAAGGAGGCCTGCACACGTGGCTGAGAAAACCACTATTACCCCGCACCCCTCAACATTGGATCTGAAGGTTCTTGAGGTCCCGCCGCTGTTTGGCACGCTCGATGCGTATAAGCACGCACTCTCAGCAGTGCTTGATGAGGGTACGTTGAGCCACGCCAACGAAATCGTCGAAAAGTTCCGCACAGGCGCTGGGCCCAAGCTTGATGCTGCGCTGCGTGAGCGCGCCGAAGCACGCGCGGCCGTGGGCACGAACTGGCTTAACGACGAGTGGTATTCCAGCTATCTCACCGTCCGTGATCCACTGCCGTTGAGCACAAATGTGGGCTTCCAGCTTGCTCTCCCGGTGAAGCAAACACCCGTCGGCCTGGACCGCGCTGTCGAATTTATCCGACGCGCCGCAGTCGTGCACCTGCAAGTGGCCTCCAAGGATCTGCCTGAGGATGTGGATGCCCGCGGTAACCGCATCACCCTGAACCAATGGTTCGTTTACGGAGGGGGCCTGCGTCATCCGCTGCCGAATGAAGACGCCATTTGGCAAAGCGACCTCGATGAAACGAACCGTGAGATCGGCGTTTTTGTTAACGGTCGCCTCTTTGCCATCCGCATCACTGACAGTTCCGGCAAACTCGTCTCTGCCGAGACCTTGCGGTCTGCTTTGGAGAGCATTCAAGCAGCGGCAACTGAACCATCTGACATTGACTTCAACGCTCCTTCCCTCCTGGGATCCGGCGTGCTTGGGGAGCTTCTTCCGGAGATACTGAACCAGAGCGACAACGAATCGACGTACAAGCGCTTGAGTGACATGCTCTTCACGGTCGAGCTGCTTAACGACGAAGACAAGACGAATAACCAGCGCATCCGTGAAGCAACATTCACCCCACGCGGTGCGTGGACGTACAAAGCGTTGAGCTACCAGGTGAGCCTCAAGGACGAATGGATTGCCGTTCACGTTGAACACTCGTGTATCGACGGTGCCACCTTGGTCACCGCCATGAACCACCTGCAAGCGGTTGAGCTGCCGAGTGAATCATCCGAGGAACTGACGGAACTCACCCCCGAAGAACTAGTGTGGACGCTGGATGAGGCAACCACGGCAAAGCTCCGCCAGCAGGCCACATCCTATGCGGAGCTGGCATCGAAATATGCGGTGGAAATCATCGATGCACCGCTGCGGCAGCCAGCTGATCTGCCCTTCAAGTTCAGCCGCGATGCTTCCGCCCAGTTGATCATGCACATCGCACAGCAGTTGACCTACGGCCGAGTCCGCGCCGTCTACGAAGCAGTGGATATGCGCGAATTCCGTGCCGGCCGAACCGAGTGCTTGCGCGCTGCTACCCCCGAAGCCGTCGCGTTTGCCCAAAAGCTGGTTGCTGGCACCGCAGCTCAGGACGATCTCCTCGCCGCAGTTAACGCCCACCGCGGCTGGGTTAAACGCTGCAAGTCCGGCAATGGTTTTGACCGCCACATTCAAATGATGGCCACCATCGATGACAGTGATCCTTTCTTCAACGATGAGGCTGTTCTTGCCGCGCGTCAGGACTTCCTGTCCACCACCTCCATTGGTGGCGCGAAGCAAATCGTTCGTTACAGCTTTGCGCCAACCTTGCAGGAAGGCTTCGGCATTTCCTACACTCCCCTCCCGGACGCCACGGAGTACTGCGTCTCCTGGAACGTGGACACAGCGGAGAAGCCGGAGGAGTTCAAGGTGAACCTGCTCAAGGCCTCCGATTTACTCTGGGATTTCCTGCAGTAAGTCAGCGTGGGTTTAGCTCACAAACTTCCCAGAGTATTTGCGCGTTTCGGCGAGCCAGTTTTCCAGCTCGCCGGCATCCTGCCACAGGTCGTACAACTCGGAGATCGCCGGGTTGACGGCCTGTTCCGCGCGGCGCCGAATCCACTGACGGTCATCGCGGGTAAACGGGAAAGACAGTGCAGCTGTGTATTCCTCCGATGGCACGAAGCCATTGAGCACCGCTGCCAAAGCCAAAACAGTTTCAGCCTCGTCGGTGCCGAGCGCCCCGCGCCCGCAATCAAAACGAAATTGCGCCATACGGAAAGACCCGTCGGCCAATGCGGCGACGGTATCCAATGCCTGATCATTATCAAAAGGCCCGATGTCCCACGTTCCCATAGGTGGGGACAGTAGGGATAGCAGGTTAATCAAACGTGTCTACGCATTAGCCAGACACTTAACATTGCCGGTCGAGTGAGCAACCTCTTGTGTTTTTGTCATCATTCCACTACTGGAAAGCTTCGCCTGTTTTCACTGCGTCAATGAGTCGTTTCACCTGTGGCGCGAGTTCTTCCAACGGGCCGTTATTATCAATAATCCAATCGGCTGCCGCTTTGCGCGCGTCATCGCCAATCTGCTGTTTAATCCGTGCGCGGGCATCAGCCTCATCTAAGCCGCGCGAAGACACAAGGCGCTTCACACGTTCTTCAGCAGCAACATCCACGACGACGGTGAGATCCATGTCTTTGTTCAACCCGAGCTCGATAAGCAAAGGCATGTCATAGACTGACACAGCAACACCATCGGCTTCTGCTTGGATGAACTGCCGGTGGGATTCCGAGCGAATCGCCGGATGCGTGATCGCGTTCAGTTGTTGAGTGGCCCCCTTGTCCGCGAATGCTCGACGCGCAAGCTCTGCCCGGTCCAGTGAACCATCCACTTTGAGTACATCGTGGCCAAACTCCTCCGCTACTTTGGCGAGGACTGGTGAGCCAGGTTCCATGATCTCCCGACCGATCTTATCTGCATCTACAACGCGAAAACCCGCTTCGTCCAGCATCGCTGCCACCGTGGTTTTACCGCTGCCAATGCCACCTGTCAGTCCAATCTTTTTCATGCCCGCCACCGTAGTCGAGTTCAGAGTAGAGAAAAAGGCCCGCACCTTTCGGTACGGACCTGGCTCGCTGGAGGCCTTTCGGCTGCTCCCTAGCGATGAGTCGCTTCCGTCAACTCCGTAGTGATGAGTCGCTGAAGCGACTCATCACTAGTTGCCAGCGAGCTTCTCGCGTAGAGCAGCGAGCTGCTCATCGGAAGCAAGGGAACCACCCTGCTCAGCCTCGCCAGCGGACGGAGCTGCCGGAGCTGCAGCATCGCCGGAGGTGGAGCTGTAGTTGGTCGGGGTAGCGCCCTCACCGTTGGCCTCAGCCTCTGCTGCGGCAGCACGGTTGCGTTCGATCTGAGCGGTGTGAGCCTCGTGCAGGCGTGCAGCCTCGGCGTAGCGAGCCTCCCACTCCTGACGTGCCTCGTCGTAGCCTTCCATCCACTCGTTGGTCTCCGGGTCGAAGCCCTCCGGGAAGATGTAGTTGCCCTGCTCGTCGTAGGAGTCGGCCATGCCGTAGCGGGACGGATCGAACTCCTCCGAGTAGTCCTCGTCTGCCTGCTTGAGAGACAGGGAGATGCGGCGACGGTCCAGGTCAATGTCGATGACCTTGACCATGACTTCCTGGCCAACACCAACAACTTGGTCCGGCACATCCACGTGGCGCTGAGCCAACTCGGAGATGTGGACGAGGCCCTCGATGCCCTCCTCGACGCGAACGAATGCGCCGAACGGGACGAGTTTGGTGACCTTGCCTGGGACGATCTGGCCCACAGCGTGGGTGCGGGCGAAGACGCGCCACGGATCTTCCTGGGTTGCCTTCAGGGACAGGGACACGCGCTCGCGGTCGAGATCGACGTCGAGGACCTCGACGGTGACCTCGTCGCCAACAGTGACAACCTCGGATGGGTGGTCGATGTGCTTCCAGGACAGCTCGGACACGTGGACCAGGCCGTCAACGCCACCGAGGTCGACGAATGCACCGAAGTTGACGATGGAGGAGACAACACCCTTGCGGACCTGCCCCTTCTCCAGCTGGTGCAGGAAGTCGGAGCGGACTGCAGACTGGGTCTCCTCAAGGTATGCACGACGGGACAGAACAACGTTGTTGCGGTGCTTGTCCAGCTCGATGATCTTGGCTTCGAGCTCCTGGCCGATGTACGGATCCAGGTCACGCACGCGACGCATCTCAACGAGTGAGGCCGGCAGGAAGCCACGAAGGCCAATGTCGAGAATGAGACCACCCTTGACAACCTCGATGACTGTACCGGTAACCGGCTGGTCGTTGGCCTGGAGCTCCTCGATGGTGCCCCATGCACGCTCGTACTGTGCTCGCTTCTTGGACAGAAGCAGACGACCTTCCTTGTCCTCCTTGGTCAGGACAAGCGCGTCAATCTCATCGCCGATCTGAACGACCTCATCCGGGTCGACGTCATGCTTGATGGAGAGTTCGCGGGTCGGGATGACGCCTTCGGTCTTGTATCCAATGTCGAGAAGAACCTCATCATGATCGACCTTGACGACGGTGCCGGTGACAATATCGCCATCATTGAAGTACTTGATGGTCGCGTCAACTGCGGCAAGAAAATCCTCAGCGCTGCCGATGTCGTTGATGGCAACCTGCGGGGTAGTAGAAGTGGGCATAAGTTATGTTGCTCCGAAACGGATAGGAGATAGCAAATGGACATGAGCGCATCTCTCGATACTCCGACTCGTGGATATCAAATCCGTGTATGAGCTGGTGTTTCGATCTCGCCCCCAGCGCGGACGGCCCTCCTATAATGACCGGCTCCTCGACAAAAGCGTAGATACGCTCGTTCGAGATTAGTCCATTTTCCCAGCTTGAGCAAACTTTAGGCGCATGCGTCGCCAAGCCATTACCGACGGCGATTTGAGCATTCCGCAACGAACCCCACTAGGCTTGTACAGCCAAACAAATTTTTGATAGCGCCCGAAGCTTTAGCCCGGCGCATAGGTGGTGTTTTTATGTTAAAACGCGGTATCGGTATCGGTTTCGCGTTCATTGGCGTCGTTGTTGGCGCCGGTTTCGCTTCCGGCATGGAGGCTTTCCAATACTTCGTGTCCTATGGCCACATGGGTCTGTGGGGCATCGCTCTAGCAGGAATTGTCATGGCTCTGGCTGCCGTGGCTTTCCTCGCCTTCGGGTCCTACTTCCGCGCGACGGAGCACACACGCGTCTTCGGCGCAGTATCCGATGGATTGTCCTCGAAGATCATGGACTGGTCCGCTATCGCCTGCATGTTCAGCGTTGGCTTTGTCATGTTCGCGGGCGCCGGTTCCAACCTGGAACAGGCCTACGGCTGGCCGATCTATGTCGGCGGTGTGTCCATGCTCATCATCATGCTGCTGGTGGGCCGCCTAGATGTGGACAAGATCTCGGTTATCTTGGGTCTCGTTACTCCCCTGTTGATCATCTTCGTGCTCATTGCCTCAATCTGGACGTTTACCCACGCGAGCGTGGATATCGCCGCACAAAGCGCATGGACCAAAGAACATGTCGCCGGCGCGACAGGCGCACCAACTTGGTGGCTCGGGGCACTCAACCACACCGGACTGAACGCGCTATGCACGGTGTCCATGGCCATTGTCATCGGTGGCGATAATTTTGATAACAAGTCCGTACGCATTGGCGGCCTCATCGCGGGCGCATTGTATGCACTGATGCTTGCACTGCTCGTGGTCACCTTGTTCATCGAAGCGCAAGCCGTCAACGGCGATGACATGCCGCTGCTCACCGTACTGTTCAACATCAACCCGGTCCTGGGCCAGGTAATGACATGGGTGATTTTCCTCATGGTCTTCAACACCTGCTTGGGCATGATCTACGCCATGGCAAAGCGGCTTACCCGCGATAAACCGGAGAACTTCTACAAGGTGTACGTGGTCGCCTGCATCATCGGCTTCATCCTGTCCTTCATTGGGTTCAAGACATTAGTGGCTAACCTCTACCCGATCTTGGGTTACCTGGGGCTCTTCGTCATCGCGATCATGGTGTACCAGTACTTCCACTACCGCGATCATCTAGCCAAGGAGAGCGAGGTGCGCACGGCCGCAGTGGACATCGTTACCGATGAGGAAAATTTGGACCCGGACAGTGAATTCGCGGATATGACCCTGGCGGAGCTCGCCGAGGAGTCCAGCCTTGACCTTGAGGAGTTCAAAGAAGGCCTCGAATCAGAGATGGAAGCCTTTGGCTCCGACACGGAGTCAAAGAAGGACTAAGCTCGCCTACTGGCGTCGCCTAGTGCGCCGCCTCATCCCAGTTCTTGCCGGTTCCGGCGGAGACTTCCAGCGGCACACGCAAGGTGATTGCGCGGTCCATCTCCTCTTCCACGATCGCGCGCACCTCCTCCAGCTCGCCCGGGGCCACCTCCACCACGAGTTCGTCGTGCACTTGGAGCAGAACACGCGACGCCAGCGGTTTACCTGCACGCTTCGTCGTTGACAGTGCATGGTCAACGCGGATCATGGCTACCTTGATGATATCCGCTGCAGTACCCTGTATCGGCGCATTCAGCGCTGCACGCTCCGCGTTTTCACGCGCCACGCGGTTATCGGAGTTCAGCTCCGGAAGGTAGCGGCGGCGACCAAAGATCGTGGAGGTGTACCCGTCACGGCGGGCCTGCTCCACTACCTGGTCCAGGTAGCGCTTGACGCCGCCGAAACGCTGGAAGTAGCTCTCCATGATCTGTTTCGCTTCACCGGCGGGAATGCCCAGCTGGTTGGACAGGCCATAGGCGGACAAACCGTAGACCAACCCGTAGCTCATGGCTTTGACCCGGCGGCGCAATTCCGGTGTGACCTCGCTGATAGGCACGTCGAAAACCCGCGAGCCGACGAAGTTGTGCAGGTCCTCCCCTTCCTTGTAGGCCTCAATGAGGCCCGGGTCTTCGGAGAGGTGCGCCATCACGCGCATTTCAATCTGCGAGTAGTCAGCCGTGAGTAGGCACTCGTACCCCTCGCCTACAGTGAATGCGGATCGAATGCGACGGCCCGCTTCTGTGCGCACAGGAATGTTCTGCAGGTTCGGGTCAGTGGAGCTCAAACGCCCCGTGGACGTGACGGTCTGGTTGAACGTAGTGTGAATCCGGCCATCCTCACCCACAGACTTGATCAAGCCCTCTAGCGTGGACTTCATCTTCTGGTACTCACGGTGCGCGAGCAGCTGATCGAGGAACGGGTGCGGGTTCTTCGCCGCAAGCGCCTCAATCTCCTTTGCCGCCGTGGAGTAGCCCGTCTTCGTCTTCTTCGTCTTGGGCAGCTCCAGCTTGTCAAAGAGCACAACGGACAGCTGCTTAGGCGACGACAGGTTCAGCGAAGGTTCATCCACGAGCTGGCGCGCTGTTTCTTCAGCAGCAGCAACCTTTTGCGCGAATTCTTTCTGCTGGTTCTGCAGCACATCCACATCAACAGCGATGCCGTTTTCTTCCATCTCCGCAAGAATGGTCACCAGCGGCAATTCCAAGTCCGCGTAGAGCTCATAGGAATCAATCTCGCGCAGCTCACCCGTCAACTTCTCAGCCAACTCAAGAATCGCCGCGGCGGAATCCACCACCGAAGTGTCCTCATCCAGCAGACTCATCTGCTCACTCGCAGGCGCGAGTTGTCGCTGTAGGTGGCGCTGATACACATCCGCCAGGTCATACGTGCGCTGGCCCGGACGCAACAAGTACGCCGCAATCGCCGTGTCATGCGCAATGCCGCGCAGAGTTATCCCGCGCCCACGCAACATGTGCCACGTGGCCTTCGCCGAATGCACGTACTTCGGCGCATCCGATTCAATCCATGTCTTCAGTGCAGCGTCCTCAGCAGGGCTCAGATCCCCCAGTTCGCGCGTCACAGCATGCCGTTGCTTATCGACGACCCCCACTGCCTGCACATCCCCACTCGCCGGCACCCCAGTGCCCACGACGTACAGGGCCATGCCTTGGCCTTCGCGCTTATTGAGCCACTCATCCAATGGTGCCTCATCGATTGTGAGTTCAACAGCCTCATCGGCAACGTCACCGTCGTCAAGCAGTACACCATCATGCGGCACAGCGGCGAGCACTCGTTCGCGCAGATTGACTCCAAATTCCAGGTCATCAAACGCAGTAGCTACCGCATTGACATCAGCGGGTTTGAGTTCCAGCTCATCGGGACCGACGGGCAATTCCAGGTCACGCACCATCTGGGTGAGCTCGCGGTTGAGCTGAACCTGCTCGATGCGCTCGCGGAAGGAGTCGCCCACCTTGCCCTTGATCTCATCTGCATGATCAATGAGGCCTTGGAGGTCTCCGTACTGCACGATCCACTTCGTCGCCGTCTTCTCCCCCACACCCGGGATATTCGGCAGGTTATCCGACGGGTCGCCGCGCAGCGCCGCGAAATCCGGGTACTGCGCCGGGGTGAGACCGTACTTCTTCTCCACTTCCTCCGGTGTAAACCGCGTCAAGGTGGACACACCACGGGTGGGATAGAGCACCGTCACCGAGCCATTGACCAACTGCAAGTAATCGCGGTCACCGGTGACAATGACAACCTCGTAATCATCCTGGGCTTGGGTGGTCAGTGTGGCCAGAATGTCATCAGCCTCATAGTTCTCCTTGGTCAAAGTGACAATAGCCAAGTCCCCCAGCACATCCTGGATGATGGGCACCTGGCCCTTGAACTCCTCGGGTGCTGATTCTCGCTGTGCTTTGTACTCCGGGAACCGCTCCGTGCGGAACGTCTTGCGCCCGATATCGAAGGCCACTGCCACGTGCGTCGCCTTTTCATCCGCGAGGATGTTCGCAAACATTGACAAAAAGCCGTACACCGCATTCGTATGCTGCCCACCCGACGTGGAGAAATTCTCCACCGGCAAAGCATAAAAAGCCCTGAACGCCATCGAGTGGCCGTCAATGAGCAGAAGACGTTTCTTAGCAGAGGAATCAGAAGAAATCACAGCGTCCCACCTTACCTGCGACTGTTGAACGCCGATTTAGGGTTTGCGCAAAAGCCCAAAACCGCCCTAAGAGGACATATGAAAACCGGTTCCCCACGTAATTTTCCGCCACAGTTTCTCCAACGGTCCCTGGCCGAATCTCTTGAGCCAAAGTGCGCTAAAAATCATCTGTGCAGTCAGCATGACTAAAACCACTCCCCATGCCGTGAGGAAAGAAGCATTCGTAGCCGATCCTTGTTCGGCGGGGATGCCCAACAGCGGTCTGGATGCCAGCAGAATCACGGTGGCTCCAATGTAGTTAGTCAAAGCCATTCGCCCCAATGGAGCAAAGACCACTTCGAATCCTTGCCGCAGAGGCGTGCGCACAAGAACGACCACCGCAGCAACCCACGTTGCGGCGAAAAGGAAACCCGCAATAGATGAATGGGGTGAAAAACCTGCTTGATCACGGTAGAGGTATTGGACATAGCTGGCGATAGCGGTGAACAAAATGAGTACTGGCAGCGCTAACGCTGCTGGCTTCGGATTCTCATCCAGCTTTTCCGGAACGCGCCACTCCGATACCGCAAAACCAAGTAGGAGCAGACCCGGAATGAGCAAAACACCGCCAAAATACGCGCCGACAAGGGTAAGAATCACACCAAGGGCCAATGCGATTCCTCGTCTCTTTTCCAGCGGTAAGAAAGTTAAAGGAAACAGGAAGACGAGCCCGCCAATTGCGTAGGGTCCGAGCGCTTCACCTGGCTGGAAGATCCCATGAACCAGCCCAAGGAGAAGCAAAGGAATGAGTCGCCGCAGCATGATCTGCCATTCCACTCGGCCACGTCTCCGCGCCGAACGAGTAATCATGGCAAACCCAATTCCAAATAGAAAAGTGAATACGGGAAAGAACCTTTCGTTTGCAAGGAAGTTCAACCATGTCCAAGCCTGGGTGTCTCTTGCGGACTCGGGAAACATATTCCACATCTGCGTCACGTTGACGAATGCGATTCCACATACCGCGATTCCACGTACGACGTCCAGAGAAAGGAGGCGGGGGCCTGTGCTTGTGGAGTTTGCCGAAGAAGCGTTGAGGGTCATTAAGTTCCTTAATGTTGAGTACTTCCTCTATACCGAATTTCTCCCCTGCTAGCTCATGAACAGGCCTTTACATTCCTTCTTTTGCGTGTTTCGACGTTGCCTAGGGCACAAAATATTAAAGAGATTCTAGACATTCTGTTCCAGAATGAATAGTATGAAAGTCATGGGCAGGCCAAGAGAGTTTGATGAAGACCAAGTTATCCGCAAGGCAATTGCACTATTTGGTGAACGCGGATTTAATGCTCCACCCGTAGATGCAATCCTTTCTTCCCTTGGGATTAACCGCTCGAGCTTCTACAAGCTCTTTGGATCGAAGCACGGCCTGCTCCATGCAGCACTGGAGGCAGTGTGTCAAGAAGCTAATGCCGGAGAAGTGACCGAGGACGCAAAAAACCTCGTTGTGGTCACCCTCGTTGAAGTTGCACCTACCAGCCACGAGATGCGAGGCCTCATTCTTGACGCAAGCGTTCTGTGCTTTGGAAAAGACAACGCTGCCCTGGGCGAACACCTACTCAACCGCGCCAGCGGAAAGCTCAAAGGAGAAACCAATGCTCAATAAGCTCACTTTTACTGACGACGCACTCATAGTTGAACCCGTTGGGATGAACAAAGTCTGGTCCTTTAAAGGCTCCATCAAGGTGCCGTGGAGCCATGTTCGAGGCGCCACCCACGACCCAGGGATTAAGGATGAGCCGAAAGGCTTCCGCGGCCCCGGGCTGGCCCAGGGGAAGAAATTCGCTGGAACATTCCGCACTGGAGGAGAGAAACACTTTTGGAACATCAGCGGGTATGAGAACGCTGTAGTGATCGAGCTGACCAACGAAGACTTCAGCCGGCTAATTCTCTCGATCGATGACCCAGCGCCGAACGTAGCAAGGATTAATGAATTGGCTATGGCCAATAAAAGTAGTTAAGCAGTGAACTGCAGGGGTTCCTCGTACGCCGCAATCGCATCACCAAAACGCACAACAGGCTGGTTGGTAGCCAGCTCCGGGCCGCGCAAAAGTTGGTTCATGCCCGGTATTGTGCACAGTCATGGCCACCAAAATGAAGGACTACTTCAACGCTGAAACCGCACAAAGGCTCGGCGCGCAGCTCGGCATTGACGGTGCGGAGTACGCCGCGTGGGTTGCTCCACTAGTCGAGAATTTAGAGATCTTGGACCGCGTGACCCTGTTTGCGCAGGGACTGCGGGAGCGCCTTGGCGAGGAGTATGCGGGGGTGATGGGCGGGATCGTCGAGAAGCTTGGGCCTGAACTTGCTGAGGGGGAAGGCTACTTCAACCACGCATTCCATTTGTGGCCGGTGAGCCGTTTCATTGAACTGTACGGGTTGGATAAGCCAGAGGTTTCTTTAGACGCGATCGAGGAACTCACGAGGGCTTTTACCGGCGAGTGGGCCGTGCGCCCCTACCTGGAGCGCTACCCGGAGCTGACCATGTCCCGGGTACACGAGTGGGCTGACTCCAACAGCCACAACGTGCGCCGTCTCGCTTCGGAGGGCATCCGACCACGCCTGCCATGGGCGAAAGTGCACACGCCGTTTGTAGCGGACCCCTCCCCGATCATCCCCATCCTCGACCGGTTGTATGACGATGAATCGCTCTTCGTCCGCAAATCCGTGGCCAACAATCTCAACGACATCGGCCGCACGCACCCCGAGTTAGCTCTCGCCACCGCTACACGCTGGGCAGATAGCGGCGCCCCGCACGCGGAATGGGTGGTGGAACGCGGGTTGCGCGGGTTGATCAAGCGCGGTCACATGGAGGCCCTGGAGCTTGCTGGCTTTTCGATGCCTACCGCCATCACCATGACTCGCCCCGAGTTCCCCCACGCTGTGGGTATTGGGGAGAAAGCGACCCTTTCAGCGTCGCTCACCAACACGGCCGATGTCGCCGTCAATGTGCTGGCGGAGTATCGCCTGCACTTTCTCAAGAAGAACGGCACCCGGAAACCAAGCGTATTCCGCCTTGGCAAATACACGCTTGAGCCCGGCGAAACCCGTGTGGTGACCAAGATCCACCCGTTTCGGGTGACCAGCACTCGCATCTACTACCCCGGCACGCAGGCATTGAGCCTGGTGATCAATGGGTGCGAGGGTGAGCTAGTGGAATTCGAGCTCACTCAGTAACAAACCCAGATGGACTAGCCGCCATTAGATCGTGAGGTCTCAATGCGCTCCGGCGTGGCTCCCCGCTGCACCATTTTCGAATATCGTGCAGAACCCCCATTAAAAACACCAGGACTGCACTGAACTTCGGAAAGTTGAGGGCATGCTGTAGGCACCCAGGCCTCGGGTTAAATGAAAGTAGCCCCGAGACATAACCGGAACTATGTCTCGAGACAACACATGGTGCCCCAGGTGAGACTCGAACTCACACTGGACGGGTTTTGAATCCGTTGCCTCTGCCAATTGGGCTACTGGGGCGTGCTGTGAGAAAGGATAGCGCACGAGATCCCGTGCGCTGAAATCAGCACGCCCCGGGGGTTGTTGTGGGACTAGATGCGCGGGTAGCGGTCAAGGATGGGGTCGTTGAGGCGGGTTTCGTCAATAAGCTCCCCTGTCTCCCACGTGCCAGCCTCAACCATGGCGGTCTTGCGTGCAACCCAGAAGTCGGCGTTTTTGATGCCCAGTGCTTCGGGGTCAAACTGTGGGTCACGGCCGGCTTTCTTCTGGCGGCGGTAATCCCACAGACACTTGAGAGCGGGGACCTGGAGCACCAAGATGGCCAGGATATTCAACCACGCGGTGGCGCCGACACCGATATCACCGAGTGCCCACGCATTACCAGGCGTGGTGGTGGCGCCGATCCATACGGAAACAAGGATGAGAACACGCAAGAACCAGATGACCACGGAGCGGGTCTTCTCATTCTTTATCCAGCGATTCAAGTAGGTGAAATTGACCTCAGCCATGTAGTAGTAGGCAACAATCGTGGTGAAAGCGAAGAAGAGAATAGACAGTGCGACGAAGCTGCCGCCAAGGCCCGGGGTGAAGGAGTCAAGTGCGGACTGCACGAAACCGGGGCCGACCTCAACCGAATCCGGGATCGCACCGGTAAAACGAACTGAGCCGTCTTCCGAGCCATTCTCGTACACGCGGTACATGTCAGTCGAGATGATGATGAAGGCGGTTGCTGAGCAAACAAGCAGGGTGTCAACGTACACGGCGAAGGACTGGACGAAGCCCTGCTTAGCCGGATGGGACACCTCAGCAGCGGCAGCGGACTGCGGGCCGGTTCCCTGCCCGGCCTCATTGGAGTAGATACCGCGCTTGACGCCCCACATGATGGCGAAGCCGATGAGGCCGGAGAACGCAGCTTCCTTGTCAAACGCGGAGCGGAAGATGAGGCCGAACACCTCAGGGATTTCAGATGCGTTGGCAAACAGGATGACAATGGACACGACGACGTAGATGAGAGCCATGAACGGCACAACCATCGAAGCAAACCACGCGATGCGCTTCACCCCACCCACCACGATGACGCCCAGTAGAACCACCATCACGAGAGCGGTCGCCCACGTTGGAACAGTCCATGCGTGCTCAACCGCTGTTGCAACACCATTAGCTTGCACGCCCGGCAGGAAGTAGGACGTAGCCAGTATCATCATGACCGCGAAAATGATCGCGTACACGAGGGCAAATTTGCCCGCTTTGGTGTGCTTGTAGGCCTTCTCAATGTAGTAGGCCGGGCCACCCCGGTATTCGCCCGTGTCCTGGTCCTTCTCTTTGTAAATCTGGGCGAGGCAGCACTCAATGTACGACGTAGCGGAGCCCAAAAAGGCCACGATCCACATCCAGAACACGGCACCAGGGCCACCGAAGGCAATCGCGGTGGCCACACCAGCAATGTTGCCGACGCCGACGCGGCCGGCAAGCGAGATCATCAGGGACTGGAAGGGCGAAATGCCGTCAGCGGAGTCTTCCCGCGACGACACCTGCTTGAACATGTCGGACAGGCACCGAACCTGCAGGAACAAAGTGGCTAGGGTGAAGTACACCCCGGCGCCCAAACAAAGATAAACGAGCCAGTTTGACCAAATCAGGCCATTGAGCGTTGTGATGACGGTTTCCACGGGTGGACCTTTCCTATGCCAGCCACAGCGGGGCGAATTTCAATTGTTGAATCGAATTTAGTGCATGGTGTAGCCCAATGTTAAGAGTTTTCAACGAATTTCTTGTTAAAAAATACACACCTGTGCATATGTCAAGGCAGCAGCCGTTTCGGCATTCTTATGGCCAGGCGCTACCTTATTTCTTATGTACGCAATGTCCTCGGATCGCTTTTTGCGGCGATACGACGCGATGTGTAGCGATGCCGCCGCTGCAGTAATGAAGCGGTACTCCACAAGCTTCACCTTGGCAACGAAGCTGCTCCCCGGGCAAACCAAAGAAGACATACGAAACCTTTATGCAGTTGTCCGTATTGCGGATGAGATTGTGGATGGCACTGCGAAACAAGCTGCCGTGGCTGATATTTCTGCGCTCCTTGATGAGTATGAAACAGCCGTGCTTGCCGCGCCCACGAAGCGTTTCCATACAGACCCGATTCTTCATGCGTACGCCCAAACAGCACGGCGCTGCCAGTTTGATTCCGCACACATCACCGCATTCTTTTCCTCCATGCACCGGGACGTGAATCAGACCACGTACACGCAGACTGACTTTGATAAGTATGTGTACGGTTCAGCGGAAGTCATCGGGCTGCTTTGCTTATCGACGTTCACCGCAGGCATGACCTTGTCTCTTGCCGAGAAGGCAAGACTTGATGAGGGCGCCCGGTCCCTGGGCGCCGCTTTCCAGAAAGTGAATTTCCTCCGGGATATCGCTGTAGACTCGCGACTGCTTGGCCGTTCCTATTTCCCCGGGATTAGCGTGTCGACGGATCAACCTCTCGCTGATGCTGCTAAAGATGCCATCGTCGCTGATATCCGTGCTGATCTTGCTGTGTCACGTGCATCTATGTATCTTCTTCCCCGCCGTGTTCACGCCGGCGTTCTTGCTGCCGCCGATTTGTTCGAGGAACTTACCGACATGATTGATGCAACACCGGCATCAGTATTAACCACCACGCGCATCAGCGTTCCCCGTCGACGCAAGCTTTGGTTAACAGCACGCGCTGCTTCCCGCGTTGCTGCCCAGTCCAACCGCATACCCCCTTTCACCGAGGAACCACGGAAATGACCTCACATAAACTGCCGACTGACGGGCGCGCCGCCATTGTGATCGGTGCTGGCATCGCAGGTCTGGCCGCGGCTGCATTGTTGGGCCGGGAAGGCTACGCCGTGAAAGTGATTGAGCGGCTCGACACTATCGGGGGGCGCGCCGGGGATCTCAGTGTTGACGGCTTCCGCTTTGATACCGGGCCCTCCTGGTACCTCATGCCCGAAGCGTTTGATCACTTCTTTGAACTCTGTGGCACACGCACTGACGAAGTGCTTGATCTTGTGGATCTGAATCCCGGCTACCGAATGTTCCCGGAAGGTTCGGCCCCCATCGATGTGCCCTCCAACCGCGATGAGTCCCTCACCCTCTTCGAATCGATCGAACCGGGCGCAGGCAAAACACTGGCAAGATACCTAGATAGCGCCGGGGAAACCTACCGATTGGCCGTAGATTACTTCCTGTACACAACGTTCACGTCACCTGCGGCATTCTTCACTCCGGAGGTGCGGCGGAATTATTCCAAACTCGCGGAGTACCTCACCCGATCTTTGGAGAGCTTCGTGTCCAAACGATTCACCGATACGCGGCTACGCCAGATGCTCTCTTACCCCGCAGTGTTCCTCTCATCCGATCCAGCACACACCCCGTCGATGTACCACTTGATGAGCCACACTGATCTAGTCCAAGGTGTGAAGTATCCTCGCGGTGGATTCACCGCCGTTGTTCACGCCATCGCTGATCAAGCTGTCGCCCACGGCGCTGAGATTGAACTCAACACAGCCGTAACAGCCATTGATACGGAGGGAAGCAGAGCGTCCGGGGTGACGGTGAGGCGGGATAACGGGGACGTCGAAAAGCTTTCTGCTGACGTTGTAGTTTCTGCTGCAGATCTGAAATTCACGGAAACTCGACTCCTCCCGCACGATAAACGCACGTATAGCGAGGAGTATTTTGCTGCCCGCAACCCCGGTTTGGGTGCGGTACTCGTCATGCTTGGTGTGAAGGGCATACTCCCCCAGCTTGAGCACCATAATCTCCTGTTTAGCGCCGATTGGTCAGACGACTTCGGTGCTGTCTTCCATGGCCCGGTGAGCAGCCGGCCGAACCACGCATCCCAGTCGATTTACATCTCTAAGCCGTCCAAAACTGATCCAACGACAGCGCCAGAAGGTCATGAGAACCTCTTCATTCTCATCCCCACCCCCGCTGCCACGGAGCTTGGGCACGGCGATGCTTACCACCTACAAAGCTCCCCCGCCGTCGATACAATCGCTAATGCCGCAATTGAACAGGTGGCTGCATGGTGCGGAATTCCTAATCTGTCTGAACGCATCGTTGTCCGTCGCACCTTGGGGCCGGCTGATTTCAAAGAGCGCTACCACGCGTGGGCCGGTGGCGCGATCGGGCCGGCGCACACGCTGAAACAATCAGCATTCCTCCGTGGACGGAACGCCTCGCGGAAGGTGAAAAACCTTTTCTACGCTGGAGCAACAACCGTGCCTGGAGTCGGTGTGCCAATGTGTTTGATCTCCGCGGAGAATGTGATCAAACGCCTACGCGGGGACCGTTCACCGGGCCCATTGTCCGTGCGAGACTGGTAGCCCTACCCCAGTTTTGGTTTTCTGTGAGCCAATTCAGTTTTGTATTAGGTCTAGTAAAGCTACACTTCACTGTCATGCGTAAAAAGATGATTGCTGTTGCGACTGCCGCTGCCTTGACCCTTTCCGCTGCACCCGCAGTTCATGCACAAACCACAACGAACTCTAAGGGCGCCGATACTGCCGTTGGGCGCGGTATTGAGAATGCCTTCGATCCGGATAAGGCCTCCTCTATGAAGGAAAAGTCTGTCAAAGGGTTCTTCGACATGGCAGTAAATCCTTACCGCCTTATGTCCTCCGATAACAAGGAGCTGAGCTCGCAAGGCGTCACCCAGGCCATTATCAACTACGTGATCATTGCAGCAGCTGTCACCGTGATTGGTCAGATTATTCAACTGATCATGTCTAATCTGTCACGCTAGAAAAAGGAGAAAGCGCTGCTAAGTCAGCGTTTAAAAATTCTTCTGCATTATCCAGAGGCATACAATAATCTTCATTCGAAGGCATTGTATGCTTCTTTTATGTTTAAACCTCTCAAGGTGGTTGCTGCCATCCTCACCACCGCCACTGTCGGTGCATTGAGTGGCTGTGTCACCAACGTAGAAGGCGGAAACCCCGAAGGCTGGGAACAAATCACCCCAGCTGAAATCCCCGAGATCGCCGCAATGGTGCCGGACAATGTCCGCCAAGACGGTTTCTTCACCATTGGCGCTAATCCACCGTTCGCACCTTTTGAATTCAAAGATTCACAGGGCACGATCGTGGGCCTGGAAATGGATTTGGGCCACGCCCTAGCTAGCGTCATGGGATTGAAGTTCCGCGCCATTGACCAGGACTTCGCCATGATCCTCCCCGCTGTGCAGGCAGGCACGCTTGATGCCGGTATGTCGGGTTTTACGGATAGTGAGGAACGCCGCCAGAACTTCGACTTTGTCAACTTCCTCTACGCCGGCATCCAGTGGGCGCAATCCCCTGGCAACGACGTTGATCCGGCTAACCCCTGTGGTCTCACAGTGGCAGTGCAGCGCACCACTGTCTCCGAAACGGATGATGTGCGACCGAAGGCTGCAAAATGCGAGGAGCAAGGCGACCCCATCACCATCCTCTCCTACGACACATCCGATAACGCCGCTCTTGCCGTGCTCGTTGGCCGCGCCGATGCACTGAGTGCGGACTCCCCTGTTTCCGCATGGGCCGTGGACCGCTCGGACGGCAAGCTCGAACTGATTGGGGAGATGTTTGATGCGGCGCCATATGGCATCGCTGTGCCGAAGGACTCTCCTTTGGGGCCAGCACTGGCCGCAGCCATGCAGCATCTCATCGACACTGGTGAGTACGAACGCATCATGGAGCAGTGGAATGTGAAAACAGGTCTGCTCGACCAAGCTCTAATTAACGAACAACCCGTGGGAGGACAATAACCATGACGCTCAAACCCACACGCCCACAACGCATCGAAGCTAAACCGTTGCGCCACCCCGGACGGTGGATCACCGCAGCCATCCTCGTTGCGCTGTCCATCCTGTTCATCGTCGATGCCGCCGGCCGTGATGCCTATGGCTGGCCCACGTATCGGGCATACATCTTTGACACCCGCGTCCTTACTGCTGCTGGCCACACGCTCGCACTAACTGTTCTTTCGATGATCATCGGTGTCGTTCTCGGCGTGGTGCTTGCTGTGATGCGCATGTCGCCGAACCCGGTATTCAAATCAATTGCGTGGTTGTACCTGTGGGTCTTCCGTGGCACCCCGATCTACGTTCAGTTGGTCTTCTGGGGGCTCATTGGTGCGATTTACCAGTCCATCAACTTAGGCTTTACAGAGATCTCGCTAGACGCGCTGACATCCTCGGCTTTCGCTCTCGCCGTCATTGGACTGGGTCTCAACGAGGCGGGCTACATGGCGGAGATTGTCCGTTCCGGTGTGAACTCGGTGCCTGCTGGCCAGATCGAAGCGTCGAAAGCCCTAGGCATGGGTTGGGGTATGACCATGCGCCGCACCGTGCTGCCGCAGGCCATGCGCATCATCATCCCGCCGACGGGCAATGAGTTTATTTCTTTGCTGAAGACCTCGTCCCTTGTTGTCGCTGTCCCCTACTCGCTCGAGCTTTACGGTCGCAGCCAGGACATCGCTGCCGCACTCTTCGAGCCGGTGCCCATGCTGCTTGTCGCCGCTACATGGTACTTGATCATCACGTCCATCCTCATGGTTGGCCAGCACTACCTGGAGCGTTACTTTGACCGCGGGGTAACCCGCGAATTGACCGCCCGCCAGCTGGCAGCACTTACTGACGCTGAGGGCAAGGCCCCAAACAACGTCACCGTCGTGGAAAGGAACTCTTAAATGAGCACCCCTATGATTCAAGCCGTTGATGTATGGAAGTCTTTTGGTGCCCTTGACGTGCTTAAAGGTATCAACCTTGAGGTGAACAAGGGCGAGGTCACCTGTCTCATCGGTCCATCCGGTTCCGGCAAGTCCACGTTTCTGCGTTGCGTTAACCACCTTGAAAAGGTCACCGCGGGTCGCCTTTACGTTGATGGTGAGCTCATCGGCTACCGGGAAAAGAACGGCGCGTTGCATGAGATCTCCGAGAAGGAAGCCGCTCGTCAGCGCCGCGAGGTAGGCATGGTGTTCCAGAATTTCAACCTGTTCGGTCACCGCACCGCGTTGGAAAACGTCATTGAGGCGCCGATCCATGTCAAAGGCATGACACCGGAGGCTGCGAAGAAGCGCGCGATGGAACTGCTTGAACAGGTCGGCCTGGCCAACAAGGCGGAGGCGTACCCAGTGCAGCTTTCAGGTGGTCAGCAGCAGCGCGTTGCCATCGCCCGTGCAGTTGCGATGGGCCCAAAGCTCATGCTTTTCGACGAACCCACCTCCGCCCTTGACCCCGAACTCGTCGGTGAAGTTCTTCGCGTCATGCGTGAACTAGCAGATTCCGGCATGACCATGCTCGTGGTCACCCACGAGATGGCCTTTGCCCACGAGGTTGCTGACAACGTGGCCTTCATGTCCGACGGCACCATCGTTGAATACGGCACGCCTGAACAGGTGCTAGACAACCCCCAGCACGAGCGGACGAAGGAATTTCTCTCCTCGATCTTTTAGCTCTTGCAGGTACCTGCAAGAGCTAAAAGGAGACGCTCAGATCAGTCTTTGAACTTGGCGTTCATGGCCTCCACGACGTGATCGGGCACCAGCCCGCTCACGTCTCCGCCGTATTTGGCCACTTCCTTACACAGGGACGAGGAAATGTAGCCGTACTTCTCATCCGTCATGAGGAAAAACGTGTCCACCCCGGACAGGCGGCGGTTCATCTGCGCCATCGGCAGCTCATAGTCATAATCGAGGGAAGATCGCAGACCCTTCACCAGCGCCCCCACGTGATTTGCTGTGGTGTAGTCCACCAGGAGACCACCCCAGGTATCCACCTTGATATTGGGGATGTGGCTGGTGGCCTGACGGATCATGTCCATGCGTTCCTCAATGTTGAACAAACCGCTTTGTTTATTCGGGTTCGCGGTGACAAGGACGATGATTTCATCGAAGCTCTTAGCGGCACGCGTGAAAATATCCACGTGGCCATTGGTCACGGGATCAAACGATCCGGGGCACACTGCCTTCGTCATTATTCCTCGTCCTTCCTGCGGTGGAACGTGGCCATATCCATACGAGCGATACCATACAGCCGCTTCTTCAACTTCTGCCCAGTGGGAGTGAAACCCTCCGGCCACGCTGTCTCCGGGCTGTCCCGGTGGCGTTCAATCACCACTGCTGCCCCATCGGCTAATGCTGGAATGAGGGCGTGAAGCATTTCCACCACTGATTCGTCGGAAAGCTCATACGGCGGGTCCGCCAACACCATGGTGAAGTGCTCACGTGGAGCACGGGCAACGTAGGTGGACGCCTTGACCGGCTCGATGATGACATTCGGGTGACCAACGACACCTGCGTTGTGGTGGATGACCTCCACCGCTTTCGGGTCGTTTTCCACCAACACCACTTCATCGGCACCGCGGGAAGCAGCCTCCAAGCCGAGAGCCCCGGAACCGGCGAAAAGATCGAGCACGTTCTGCCCTATGAAGCCGAAACGGACTTGCAACGAGGAGAACAATCCTTCGCGTGCACGGTCAGATGTGGGCCTGGTGCCCTCCGGCGGGACCTTGATCTTCCGGCCGCGGGCTTCACCCGAGATGATGCGGTTCATGCGCAACACTCTAGCTGTAGTTAGCTCTTGTTCAGATAGTCGAATGGGTCGAGGAAGAGGTCCTCAACAATCTCCCGCGCGCGCTCCGGGGCAGACTCAACGAATTCAGCCGCGTCATCGTAAGCGCGCTGAATGATCTCAAAGTCTTGCACGAGATTCAGCAACCGCAAGTGCCTATCTGTGCCGGACTGGGAGGTGCCCAGGACGTCGCCCTCAGAGCGAGTTTCCAGGTCAAGCTCGGCGAGCTGAAAACCATCAGAGATTTCCGCGATCCGCGTGACGCGCTCCAGTTGCGGTGAACCTTGCTCCGCAAACGTGTGGAAAAGACAAAGCGAAGCATGCCCGCCACGGCCCACACGTCCGCGGAGCTGATGCAGCTGTGAAACACCGAAGTGCTCCGATTCGCGCACCATCATCACGGTGGCGTTGGGCACGTCCACGCCCACCTCGATAACCGTGGTGGAGACCAGCACGTCGATGGTGCCGGCAGCGAAGGCGGACATGACGCGATCCTTTTCCTCACCTTTCATCCGGCCATGCAGCACACCGATGGTCAGGCCTTGGAGTTGGTGGGCTTCTAGTGTGTCAGCGACTTCAAGAACACCCCCTGGCCCCTCAATACGTGGGCACACAATATAGGCTTGGTGGCCACTGTAAATCTCTTCTTTGATTTTCTCCCAGGCGCGATCCACCCACGTCCGCTTAAATTCAGGGACAACTGCGGACTGGATGGGTTTACGTCCACCAGGCAGTTCACTCAATGTTGATACGGCGAGGTCCCCAAACACCGTCATGGCAATAGTGCGGGGAATCGGCGTTGCTGTCATAACCAGCAGGTGCGGTGTGTTCTCCCCTGCCTTATCGCGCAAACGATTGCGCTGCTCCACACCAAACCGATGTTGCTCATCAACCACGACGAAACCGAGGTTAAAGAATTCCACCAAGTCCTGAATGATCGCGTGCGTGCCCACGACGATGTCCGCCTCGCCCGTCATGATTGCCAACAGGGCTTCCTGCTTCTGCACCGTGGACATGGACCCCGTCAACGCAACAACGCGGGCGTGCACGCCCGTTTGCATGAGGGTTTTGCGCAGGGACTTCTCGTGCTGCAGGGTGAGGACTTCAGTGGGCGCGAGCAAGGCGCACTGCATGCCGTTATCAACTGCTTGCAGCATCGCGGCGAGAGCAACGATCGTCTTGCCGGAGCCCACTTCGCCCTGTAGGAGCCGGCTCATTGGGATGGTTCGCTCAAGGTCGGCAGAGATCTCCTCCAAGACCTGCGTCTGCCCCGCGGTGAGCTTGAACGGCAGGTGCTCCACCATGTGCACCACATCCCCATCAGGTTTACGCGGCAGCGGGGTGGCTTGGCGGTAGGAATCATCACGCCTACGCATAGCCATGACGAGGGCGACACTCATTGCCTCGTTGTACTTGAGGCGCTCCAAGGCAGCGTGGGGCCCCTGCGACGTGGGGTTGTGAATCTGGTTGATCGCCTCGTACAAAGACAGCAGCCCCGGTGGTGTGTACCCCAGTGGCTCAGGGATCTCCTCAATGGTGTCCAGCACCATGCTGATAGCACCCATGATCGTCCACGTAGATAGATTCTTCGTAGCGGGATAGACCGGCAGATAGTCGCGTCCGGCCAGCAGGTCATCCGGATCGCCGAAGACCGAGAGTTTCTTAATCGACCCGGTGGATGCCCCCTTGTTGTTGCCCGCTTGAGGTGTTCCGGGCGCAGACAGGATCATGAAGTCCGGATGCTGCATTTGTGGCTGATCCCGGAAGAATTTCACCTTGCCAGTGAACATCGCACGCACGCCGGGTTTGAGCACCCTCGGAGCATATTTCGCACCGAAGAAAGAAGCCTCAATGGTCTGATAGCCATCAGTGATGACGGCTTTGAAAATCGGGCGCTTGGAGGTCGTGATGGTGCGCACGCTTTCCACATTGCCGATGAAACTGATCGTGTCATCAGGCAGCACACCGTCGAGCGCATCACCGGTGCCGTACTGCAGGTACTTGCGGGGGTAGTACTCGAGAAGACCCGCGACGGTCTCAATTCCGAGGTGCTTGGCAATCGCGCGCGCAGGTGCAGTGGGAATGACCAAGTTGAGAGGGGTGAAATTAGTCAAACCCAGCATGTTTTACTCCACTCCGAGTTGTCCGGTTGAGCCGAGTCCATCGGCGGGATACACCACCACTTCTGCATCAAGGTCGGCTTCCAACGCCTCCACATCAACGTTGGCCACGTCCTGTGGAGATACCAGAATGGTGACCAGTTCCCCACCGCCGTCCAACATGACGGCGGCTGCTTCGCGCAGGGCTGCGGTCAAGGTCTCCGCCCTCACAACGAGGGTATCGCGCGCTACCACCTCAACGCCCTCACCAGTGGTCACTATGTCAGCCACCGCCATCTCCTCAGCGGCTTCCCTCATTACCGCTGCGGCTTCATCAACAGGCAGGCGTGGGTCATGGACAGACACCGCCGCAATTCCGTTGACCAAACGCACAGTGGGTAGCAGCGTTACCGCCAAGGACTCGTGCTCCGCGGCTGTCTCAATCTCCTCCAGGGTGGCCGGATCAAGCTGTCCATTAGGCAGAATGATTACTTCATGTGCACCGGAAGCACTGATTTCACGGCGAACGTCCGCTACCACGTTGGGCCCGGGCGCTACGGCCACAGCACCCGCACGGTTATACAAGTCCATGAGCGAACCCATCGGCGTGATCGCCACAATGAGCCGGCCCACACGCCGAGCTTCGTGCAGCGGGGAGGCATCCGGCAGGATCTCTAACCGCAGATCGCTCACGGCACCGAGCTCGAAAGCGCGCTCAATCACTGGTCCTGCCTCAGTGGTGTGAATATGTACCTTGCCGTGGGAGTCTGTCGACCGCGCGATCACAAGACTACGGCCCATCGTCGCCAACACAGCCTCAAGATTGTCCAGCGGGCCTTCAAACATGAACAGGACTTCCAGCCAGCCTGCTACACCGTGGGAATGATCCGCCTGATCATGTGCGCTCTCATGCTGCGCTTCATTTCCCTCAGCGTCATCAATGCTGCCGCCAGTCACCTCAGCATCAAGAACTTTAAGCAGAAGCACTAGGCCAGTACCCCCCGCATCCACAACACCGGCTTCGCGCAACTCGGCCAGCTGGGAAGGAGTGTTTGCAAGAGCATCTTCCGCGGAGGCCAATGCAGCCGACGTGACGTCGTCTAAATCAGAATTGCTTATCGACGCCCCCTCAGCCGCTCGCGCTGCCTCCCGCAACACCGTAATGATGGTGCCTTCAACAGGCTCTGCAATAGCGCGTTCCACAAACGCCACCGCGTTGCTCAGCGCCGCAGCAACGGCACTGCCGTCCAGTTCCCCTTCCGCCGCTGCTTGGGCAACACCACGCAGCACCTGTGAGAGAACCACACCGGAATTACCGCGAGCACCCTTGATGCTGCCGACGGCAAGAGCTTCCGCAATAACTTCGGCAGAGGCATCAGGTTCACATTTCTCAGCCTCACGTACGGCTGCAGCCATAGTGAACGCCATGTTTGACCCCGTGTCCGAATCCGGCACCGGAAACACATTCAGGCTGTTGATTTCTTCACGATGACGGCCCAAATCCTCTGCTGAACGGCGCGCCCATGACAGAAGTCGGACACCATCAATAGTCTCAGCAGAAGTCATGGGCATTAACTCTACAATGCCCAGTCGACACCGCCCCCGCCCTGTGCGATTAGTGCCTCATTAGCACGGGAAAACGGCCTCGAACCAAAGAAACCACGTCGAGCTGAAAGAGGTGATGGGTGTGGCGACATAATGCACGGGGTATCCCCCAAGAAGGCCTTGGCCGACTGCGCATCCTTGCCCCATAAAATGGCAACCAATGGCGTTCCACGCTGAGCGAGCGCACGAATCGCCACCTCCGTCACCTTTTCCCAGCCCTTACCACGGTGTGAGCCTGGTTCACCCGGTGCAACGGTGAGAACTCGGTTGAGCAGCATGATCCCTTGGCTTGCCCAGGAGCTCAGGTCGCCGTCGGGGCGGGGCGGGATACCTAAGTCGTCGTAAAGCTCTGCATAGATATTTACTAACGAGCGCGGTGGCTTGACCCCCGGCTGCGTGGAAAAGCTCAACCCCATCGGGTGCCCCGGCGTCGGGTACGGGTCCTGACCAAGAATGAGCACACGAACATCTTCGAAAGGGTCCTGAAAAGCCCGCAGAATATCCTTGCCGGCCGGTAAATACGCGGGCTGTGCGCGCAGGAAATCCCCCATCGCATGAATGCGCTCCTCAACGCTGGCCAGTGGCTCCTGCCATGAAGGATGAACGGGAAGACTCATGAAAAGCTCTCCCATCCGCGTGTGTACTGTGGCGCATTCCCGTCGATGGTCACCGGGATGCCGAAGGCTGCTGTCGTGACCGAACCGGTCTCACTGCTCGGCTTGTGCACCGTGCCAATGGGGCGGAAACCCACCGGCGCCTCGCCCTGCAACGTGCCGATCAATGTGTGATCCTCCCCTCCTTCACACACCCACTTCCAAGGATCCACGCCCAGCAACTCACCGGCCTGCACCAACAATTTGTCCGGCGCGATTGCGTTTGCCCTTAGATCAATCCGAACACCAGAGCGTTGGGCTAACACCCCGACGTCATGCAGCAGCCCATCTGAATTATCCGTCATCGACGTAGCACCGGCTGAGCGCGCCACCATGCCACACCCCGGAGTGAGCTCCGGCGATTGATAAGCATGCGCGAGTGGCTCCAACTCTTCCGGAATGGTGATGCCAGCCTCCAACAACTCCAGGCCCGCCGCGGAGTAACCGATGCGCCCATGGGCTACTACCGTTTGTCCTGCACGCGCTCCAGCCAGTGTCAGGGGTGGTCGATTGCCGCCAAGAGACCCGATCGCGGTGATCGACATAACCAGATTCTGTCCTGCCGTCACATCCCCGCCCACAAGCTCAGTGCCATACTTATCCAACTCCGCGCCAATACCGCGTGCGATCTCTGTCACCGTCGCTGCTGGTGTAGTGCTGGGTGCAGAGAAAGACAGCAACGCGGCCAATGGGCGTGCCCCCATCGCTTCAATATCGGCGTAGTTCTGCACCACTGCCTTACGCCCCAACAGGAACGGGGTAGTCAGATCCGACCTGAAATGGCGCCCCTCCACGATCATGTCGGTCGTGGCAACCATGCGGGAATTAGGAGAGGGCGGATGGAGCACAGCCGCATCATCACCATTCACAGCCGAGGGGCTGGCCTCAATAATGGAGCGGATAACAGCGTCCTCCCCGATCTCACCCAAGGTGGGACCATCAAGGGGAAAGCCAATGTTGATCACAAAACATCCAGCCTTTCGCATGGGAAACAGACATTGGAAACGAAGACAATCAGGTCACAGGGTAAACGACCGCAGGCCACAACACCGCGGCCGGGGTAGCTTCATGGGTTCTGCACCTGCAGCCAGATAGACTGTGCGGGTATGAGCACGGCGAGTACACACACAGAATCCTCCACCAGCGCACCCATTAACCGCACGTTGGTGTACATCACCCTCGGTCTTGCGCTGCTATTGGTGGTCGGCGTCCTCGCTGGATCCAAATTTGTTTTGGACCGCACCGCCCACCAGCCAGTTGTTCTCTCACCACTCCCAGCACCCCTCGCAGAGTCCCCTGAATGTGCCGCTGTGGTTGAACAGCTGCCTGAGAAACTTGCCGGCCACAAGCGCACACCGCTAGCTGATCCGGCACCGGCCGGTGCAGCTGTGTGGCAGTCCTCCTCTACTGAGCGCATTACGCTCCGCTGTGGTGTGGATATGCCTCTGCAATACACAGAACTCAGCCCCACATTCACCGCAGCAGGCGCAAAATGGGTAAAGGTGGGCGACCCGTCCGGCACTGGCCTTGCCACCTGGTTCACCGTCGACCGCACCCCCGTTTTGGCGGTGACGGCTGATAACGCAGCTCTTGGTCGTCACGATAACCCGGTAGAAGGGTTGAACCTCGCAGCAGCTGAAGGCGCCGCCCCTGAACCGGCACGGGCACCATTAGCCACATTGGAGGACGCCCAGGATTATTCCGCGCGCGCCTGCAGTGAATTCATTGCCGCCTTGCCAAAAGGGTTGGCGGAAGGTTACACCCCCATCGATTTCAGTGGCGTTGAAGGCCTCGCCAAAGACCGCACCCAGGTGTGGGCTGGCGATGGCCTTGAACCCATCGTTGTTCGCTGCGGGGTAAAGCAGCCGGCTAGCTACACGCCGGGCACAGTGCTTACTCAGGTCAATGAGATCCCGTGGTTTGAAGATGAGGCCGCCGCCGAAGGGCCGGAAACCTCCGGTGGCCTGGCCACGACCCTCTACGCACTTGGCCGTGAAGCAAATATCGCTTTGTCACTGCCCGCCGGTCTTGGGGATGAAGCCTTGAACACAGTCTCGGGTGTTATTTCCTCGACCGTTCCAGAGCGGAACTAATCAAGGTATTCAACAGCTCACTGTAGCTCATTCCCGCAGCTTGAAAAACCTGCGGGAACATCGAGATTGAGGTGAAACCAGGCATGGTGTTCACCTCGTTGAGCATCGGGCCATCCTCGGTGACAAAGAAATCCACGCGTGCAAGCCCGCGGCAATCCAAAGCCTTAAATGTTTGAATAGCCAGTTCCGCGAGTTGCTGGTTCAGGTCCTCGTCATAGCCCGCCGGGATGGTTGCGGTGACCACGTTGTCAAGGTACTTGGTTTCAAAGCCGTAAAAACCCTCATCCGAGTCTGCGGTGCCGTTCAACTTCGCCGGAGGTGAGGCCACCAACTCGCCACTGGCAAGCTCAATCACGCCGACTTCAACTTCGTCACCGACGAGCTCAGCTTCAACAATCACCTTCGTGTCATAGAGCTGTGCCATACGCACCGCATCCGCGAGATCATCCCAGTCGGAGACCTTGGTAATGCCTATCGACGATCCCCCTCGCGCCGGCTTCACAAACACCGGCAAACCGAGGTAGTCCCGTTCCTTCTGACCAATCGAATCAACCCCCATGCCGTCATGGAGGATGACTTCTCGGGTGACAGGAATCCCAGCAGCCCGAGTAATCGCCTTGGTGAACTCCTTGTCCATCGAGCACGCCGAGGACAAAACACCGGTGCCCACATAGGGCACACCAGCCATCTCAAGCAGCCCCTGGATCGTCCCATCTTCACCGTAGGTGCCGTGGAGCACGGGGAAAGCTACATCAACGGTGGCTAGAACCTCACCGGTTTTCACGTCATAAAATTCCCCGCGACGCTTCGGGTTAACAGATAGTGCGATCTCACGGCCTTCCGTGACAGAGGGCAGCTTGGAGTCCCCTACTGGATCTGTGGTCCCCTGCACCCACACTCCGTCTTGGGTGATACCTACCGGGAAAATATCAAAAGTGTCCTGTGGCAGTTCAGCCATGATGGCACCTGCGGAGATGCAGGAGATGGAATGTTCAGACGACATTCCTCCGTAAACAACGGCTAGTGTGATCATGGTTCACCACACTACTTGGGTACTACTCCGACTTTTTGGATCGACCCATGAGTGCCACAACCATTTCATCAACTTTCATGGCTCCGTGGCATACCGCATGAACCGCGGCTGTAAGTGGCATCTCTACCCCATTTGCCTCAGCCAGCTGATGCACGCTGGCAGAACTAGTCACGCCCTCAGCCACCTGACCATTAGTGGCCTTCCGGGCCTCTGCCATCGACATTCCCTGCCCCAAACGCTGCCCGAACGTTCTGTTGCGCGACAACGTCGAACTACACGTAGCCACCAAGTCACCGATACCCGCCAGGCCGGCAAAGGTCTTCTGATCAGCGCCCAATTGCACGCCTAGGCGTGTGATCTCCGCTAGGCCACGGGTAATCAACGTTGCCTGAGTGTTCTCCCCTAAGCCCTTGCCGGCAGCCATACCGCAGGCCAGAGCAATCACGTTCTTGCACGCGCCACCAATCTCACAGCCCACGACATCGGTGTTGGTGTAGGGGCGTAAATAGTTTGTGGCACATGCAGCTTGAATCAGTTTGGCGCGATTCAAATCAGTGCACGCAATCACAGTGGCTGCTGGTTGTTCTTCTGCCACCTCACGGGCCAAGTTAGGTCCCGATAGGACAGCGATGCGGTCTTCCGCCACACCCGTCACGTCCGCAATAACCTCAGTCATGCGTTTAAACGTGCCTGTTTCAATACCTTTTGAGATAGACACCAGGGTGGAATCTGACGGCAAGTGCGGTGCCCACTCCGCTAAGTTGGCACGCATCGTCTGACTGGGCACTGCAGGCACAACAATTTGTGCTGACTCTAAAGCCGCAATTGCATCAGCTGTTGCCTCAATGCCAGCAGGCAAGTTAATCCCAGGAAGGTAATCAGCATTCACTCGAGTTTCAGCAATAGTCTGAGCAAGCTCCGGCCGACGTGCCCACAGGGCCACCTGATTGCCTGCATCCGCAAAAGCCTTTGCTAAAGCCGTTCCCCAAGATCCAGCGCCTAAAACGGCCACCTTGACCATGTGCGTGCCCTTCCCTTCGTCGATAAGCATGCGCTTTATTAAAAGCATTCCCCAACAAACCATTCAGCCGAGTACGTCACAGTGTATAAGGACGCGCGAGCGAGCGGGTTCCGTGCACGGAAGCACGCGATGCGGAACAATGGGTTTCCATGGGCAAGCACTCACAACCAAACTCAAAGTTGCACGAACATGATAAAGATGTGCAGGGCGAAATGTTCCTCACAGGACGCCACCAAGAAATCCCCCGTCATCCACATGAAGAGTTTGCAAAGACCACCCTCGCCGCAGGAGCCGTGCTGTGGCGCGGTGATATTCAAGACATTGACAGCATTGAAGTCGCCTGCATCCACCGCCCGCGGTATGACGATTGGTCGCTAGCCAAAGGCAAGGTCGATCCGGGCGAGTCTCTCATTGCAACAGCCGTGCGCGAAATTCGTGAGGAAACCGGCTACCACATCAACCTTGGAAAGCTACTGGGTAAAACCGTCTACCCCATCAAAGACGCAACCAAGGTTGTGTACTACTGGACGGGCAAAGTCATCGGCGGTGAATTCGAACCGAACGATGAAGTCGATGAGATTCGCTGGTTACCTATCGATGAAGCGAAAGAGCTCATGTCCTACGACCTCGACCGACAGGTCCTAGCCAAGGCAGAGAAGCGGTTTCGCCTGCCCTCGACGAGCCGGATTCTCTATGTCCGCCACGCTCGCGCGCATGACCGCAAGAAATGGGCCGGCGATGACAACCTTCGGCCCTTGGACAAGAAAGGGCGCCGCCAGTCAGAGATGCTTGTGCCCCTGCTAGCACCATTCGCACCAGATCGGATCTACTCGGCGCTGCCGGATCGCTGCCAAGCAACAGCAGCACCGCTTGCGGACGAATTGAAGGTGCCCATCGACGTCGACGTCCGCTTCGGCGATGAAGCCTGGATCAACAACATGGTGGACTCCCAAAAAGCCTTCATGGATGTGGTGAACGAAGGTGGCACGAGCGTCATCGTGGGCCAGGGTCTCATCATCCCGAACATGCTCGCATGGTTGGCAGCTAATGGCCGCTTGCCAATCGACGGGGAAATCAAGTCCAAAAAGGGCTCCGTCTGGGTGCTCACCTTCAACGAAGGCCAGCTCATCGGGGCAGACTACATGCCCACCGCGCTGCCTGTGCGTTAAGCAGCGCGGTGGGCAGCGGTGACTCTTAGGTGATCGACGGCTTGTATGCTGGGCGGTGCTCCTCAAAGTCCTCAATGGCACCCTCATCGCGCATGGTTAGACCAATATCGTCCAGGCCTTCCATGAGGCGCCAGCGGATGTAATCATCGATTTCAAACGTGAAGGTATTCTCCCCCACGGTGACCGTGCGGTCTTCCAAAGAAACGGTCACCTCGGTGCCAGGGTTTTGCTCGAGGATCTTCCAGATCAGCTCAATATCGGACTCCGTCATTTGGCCGGCCAAGAGCCCTGCCTTCGACGTGTTGCCGCGGAAGATGTCCGCGAAGCGTGGGCTAAACACAGCCTTGAATCCATAATCCATAAGTGCCCACACGGCGTGCTCACGCGACGAGCCCGTACCAAAATCCGGGCCAGCGAACAGGACCGAACCGTTTTTGAACGCCTCCTGGTTCAGCACAAAATCCGGCTCGCCTTGACGCCAGTTTGAAAACAAGCCGTCCTCAAAACCCGTGCGTGACACACGCTTCAAATACACGGCCGGAATGATCTGGTCCGTGTCTACGTTCGAGCGGGTCAGCGGGACGCCAATGCCAGTGTGAGTGGTGAACTTCTCCATGGTGGTGTACTCCTTACAGATCAGCGGGGCTGGACAGATGGCCAGTAATAGCGGTGGCTGCAGCAACCAGCGGGGAAACCAGGTGAGTGCGGCCGCCGGGGCCTTGACGCCCTTCGAAGTTACGGTTAGACGTAGAAGCGGAACGCTCGCCAGGCTTGAGCTGATCCGGGTTCATGCCCAAACACATGGAGCAGCCGGCGGTGCGCCAATCAGCACCGAATTCCGTGAAGATCTTGTCCAGGCCCTCTTCTTCCGCCTGCTGCTTCACCATTGCAGAGGACGGCACAACCATCATGCGGGTCTCTGGGTGAATCTTCTTCCCTTTGAGAATCTCGGCTGCGGCACGCAGGTCCTCAATACGAGCGTTCGTGCAGGATCCCAAGAAGACAGTGTCGATCTTGATGTCGCGCAACGGTGTGCCCGGCTCAAGGTCCATGTACTTGAGGGCTTTCTCAGCGGCTGCCTTCAACGTGTCATCGCCGAAGGACTCTGGGTCCGGGACAAACTCAGCCAGCGGCAAACCCTGGCCCGGGTTCGTGCCCCAGGTGACAAACGGAGTCAGTGCCGAACCGTCGATTTCCACGACGGTATCGAACTCCGCACCCTCGTCTGTTGGCAAGGTCTTCCAGTAGGCCACGGCCTCATCCCAGTCCTTGCCCTTCGGCGCAAACTCTCGCCCCTTGACGTATTCAAAGGTCTTCTCATCCGGTGCGACCATGCCTGCACGCGCGCCACCCTCGATGGACATGTTGCAGATGGTCATGCGGGCTTCCATCGACAGCTTCTCAATCGCTTCGCCGCGGTACTCAATGATGTGGCCGGCACCGCCGTTCGTGCCAATCTTAGCGATGATGGCCAGGATCAAGTCCTTCGCCGTCACGCCCGGCTGCAGCTCTCCGGAAACCTCAATGGCCATTGTCTTGAACGGCTTGAGGGGAAGCGTTTGCGTTGCCATCACGTGCTCGACCTCAGAGGTACCAATGCCCATGCCGATGGAACCAAAGGCGCCGTGAGTGGACGTGTGCGAGTCACCGCACACGATGGTCATGCCGGGCTGGGTAATGCCCAGCTGCGGACCGACGGTATGCACGATGCCCTGCTTAATGTCGCCCATGGAGTGCAAGCGAACGCCGAACTCCTCGCAGTTCTTGCGCAGAGTGGACACCTGGGTGCGGGAGGTCAGCTCCTCAATCTCCAGCAGGTTACCGGACTTGATGCCAACGGTAGGCACGTTGTGATCCTCAGTAGCCAGGTGCTGCTCGGGGCGACGGATCTTACGGCCGTTCATCCGCAATCCGTCGAAAGCCTGCGGGGAGGTCACTTCGTGCAGAAGCTGGAAATCAATGTAGATCAAGTCCGGGTCCCCATTCTCACCCTTCTTGACCACGTGGTCGCGCCAGACTTTCTCAGCCAGTGTCAACGGTTTATTAACCATTGTCGCCTCCTTGCAGCTTCCCATCCCATGGGACTCAGATTTCCATTCGATGAGACAGTATAGACCATCTCTTGGCTCAGCTTATCGACGCCTCCCCCCCCGGCCTTTCACATTCCCCCTTCCCGCTTCCCCGCAAGGATGCCTCTCACATAGTGGACTGCTACGATCCACTATGTGAGAAAGACCGATAAGAAGACAGAGGTTCCCGAGGGCCCTTCCGGCATCAAGGTCCTCGACCGCTCTGTGAGCATCATCGAGGCGATCGCTAACGGCGATAAAACACTGTCTCAGCTAAGCGATGTCACCGGCTTACCCCGCGCTACCACCCACCGCCTGGCCACCGCACTGGAAGTGCACCACATCCTCATCCGCACGGAAGCAGGGGCCTGGACCATCGGGCCAGCACTCTCCCGCTATGCCGCATCCGCGCCATCCGCAGTAATTGAAGCAGCCAAGCCCATCATGGGCGCATTGGTACGTACCACCGGTGAGTCCGTCCAGCTCTATGAACTCACCGGCAATACCCGCACCTGCGTGGCCGCTGTGGAACCACCCAGCGGTTTGACCAATACCGTGCCGGTTGGATCCCAACTTCCCTTGGATCGCGGTTCTGCTGCCCGCGTTTTTGCCGCCTACGAGCACATCACTGCACCGTTTAGCAAGGATGAGCTCGGCCGCGTGCGTAAAACTCGCCTTGCGGAATCCGTCAACGAGCGCGAAGTTGGCCTGTCTAGCGTGTCCACACCCATCCATGACGCCGCAGGCCGCCTCCTTGCTGTCCTATCCATCTCCGGCCCAGCAGAGCGTCTCAAACCCTCCCCTGCCAACACATGGGGCAAGCAGCTGCTCAAAGCTGCCGATCAGCTGATGTCAGAAATCTAACTCACCTTGTGGAGATTAAAAACATGACTGAAAAAGACAACCGCTACGACGCCGGCATTGTAATCCGCCGCGCCGTGATGGGTGACGAGTTCGTCGATGCTGCCCTTGCGCGCAACGCCGGCAAAGACGGCGAACCACTGCAAAACCACATCACCGCTACCGTGTGGGGCTCCGTGTGGACCCGGCCAGGCCTGAGCCACCGCGACCGCAGTCTCCTCAACATTGGCATGCTCGTTGCACTCCGCGCGACCGAGGAACTGCGCGGTCACATCCGCGGTGGCCTGGCCAACGGCCTCACCCGCGAGGAGATCACCGAAGCCATCATTCATTCCTCCGGCTACTGCGGCGCACCCGCAGCGCTTTCCGCCATGAAGGTGGCCCAGGAAGTGCTCGAAGCCGAACTCGGCCCCCGGTGCTGACTCACCTTCGATCCCACATCCAACCAGTGCGAAGCTGCTAGTCTGAACCCGTGAGCAAGAAGAAACTGGAATACAAAGCCGAATGGAATAATTTTCAACTGATCGCTTTTTTGCTCTTGCTTTTCACGATACTGCTGCTGCTCATCCACTGGGCGCTAGTTGGAATTTGGGGAAAACCCTGGAAAGAATCATTAGCAGTAATTTTTTCTTATCGGGGCGCAATACCTGCAGCTGCCGCCGCAATTGTCACCCTCGGCATCGCCACGAAATCATTAACTCAAAAGTCCAACTCAGATGATCGGTCTGCCTACTACGAGCGCGTCAGGTGGGCAATAGAAATGACTCTTGCCGAAGACCCGGCGCAGCAGAACGCGGGCTGGCATTTTCTCACTCCTATGCTGGAGTCAGGACTCAAATCATCAGAAGATATTGGGTTCGCGCTCGCTATTCTTGAATACGATAAGAAGTTCAATCCCACGAATATCTCTACACCGCGATAGCCCCACAGCCGAAATTCTGTTTATCCTCATCCACGTTGGATAGTATTATGACGTGAAAAGGCGCGATTTAAGAAGAAGGGAGTCCGCTAATGTCCAGCCCAGCAGCAGCCCCGCGCAAATACCCTCTCACTGAATCTCACAAGCGCATGATTGAAGAACTACCGAAAACACAGGCAAAAGCCACCCGCGACCTGCAAGAGTATGTGAAGAAACTCGAGGCTCGCCAAAAACGCCCCCGCTGGCAGCGGCTACTTGGTATATACCCCGTTTAATCTCTCTCATCCGCCCAGCACAATTCGCACTTGTTCATTTAACCACTCAGCAAGTGGAGAACAAGGGCTTTCCCTTTGAGTCTTCAATCTTGAAACAAGCCGATCATGGAGATGTGCCAAGCGGGTTAAGGGATTCAAGGTCAAATCTTCGGTCATGAAAGAGCCCTGATTCTGCTTGTTTGAGAATCAGGGCTCTTTAAGCCGCTCCACGTCAGCACGCCTTGCGTAACCGGAAAGTGGAGTCACCGGTCTGTACCCCGTACGGGATTTGAACCCGTGTTACCGCCGTGAGAGGGCGACGTCCTAGGCCGCTAGACGAACGGGGCGTGTTCGCTGTTTTTTGCGACTTGCTTACAGTAAAGGACCGGGCGAAAAAGTCCAAACCAGCTGGTCATCATGGAGGTTCGCCCCCGTGCGGGAGACCAAGCAAGAAAACAAGTATCCCTCCGAATCTGAAACCAGACTCGGAGGGACTTCGTTGTACCCCGTACGGGATTTGAACCCGTGTTACCGCCGTGAGAGGGCGACGTCCTAGGCCGCTAGACGAACGGGGCGTAAGGACTTTTTGTCCTGCAGATCCTTATTGCTAATTCTCTGCAGCTGGCCTACCAGGACTCGAACCTAGAATGACGGTACCAGAAACCGTAGTGTTGCCAATTACACCATAGGCCATCGTTGCTGTTGAACTTCTTAAGCACTTAAGCTGTTCAAAACAACGTGGGATACTATAACCACGTCTGAGCCTAACTGCCAAATCGCAAGGTCAGACGCGGTAAATAGCACTCCACAAAGCGGGTCAAACTACCCCGCTGTGATTTCTATTGCGCTGGTTCTTCAGCGACATAAGGTGTAGCGGCGCGTGCAGCGCGCAGACGGGTCAAGGTGGACTCGCGGCCGAGGAGCTCCATGGACTCAAACAGCGGCGGGGAAACAGCTTCGCCAGAGACACCGACGCGCAGGGCGCCGAAGGCAACACGGGGTTTGAGCCCGAGTTCGTCGATAAGCGCCTTGTTGAGAGCTGCCTCGATGCTGGGAGTGGTCCACTCCCCGACTGCTTCAAGCGCGGCGATTCCGGCGTCAAGAGGTTCTACGGCTGCTTCCTTGAGGTTCTTCTTTGCGGCGCGCTCATCGAGGGTGAGTTCTGAATCCGGGATAACAAGGAACTTGAGCAGGTCGTAGGCGTCCGAAAGTACCTTGATGCGTGTCTGCACGAGATCGGCGGCGATAGCGAACTTCTCTTCTGGGTAATCGGCCGGGAAATCGGTGTACTCGGTCAAGTACTCGCGCAGGCGGTTCTTGAAGTCCTCCGGCTCAAGCATGCGGATGTGGTCCGCATTGATGGCTTCCAACTTCTTCTGGTCGAAGCGAGCAGGGTTAGCCAACACGTCAGAAACGTCAAAGGCTTTGACGAACTCATCCACAGTGAAAATGTCTTGGTCGGCGGACAGCGACCAACCAAGAAGAGCAAGATAGTTGATCATGCCCTCGGGGATGATGCCGTTATCGCGGTGGTTGAACAGGTTCGATTCCGGGTCGCGCTTAGACAGCTTCTTGTTGCCCTGCCCCATAACGAAGGGAAGGTGCCCAAACTCGGGAGTGAAGTCGGTGATGCCAATGCGCTGCAGCGCTTCGTAGAGTGCGATCTGGCGCGGGGTGGACGAAAGAAGGTCCTCGCCGCGCAGGACGTGGGTGATGCCCATCAACGCGTCGTCGACAGGGTTGACCAGGGTGTACAGCGGCGCACCGTTGGAACGCGCAACAACATAATCCGGCTGGGTGGTGGACTTGAACTCCACCTCACCACGGACCAGATCATTCCACTTCCAATCCTTATCCGGCATGCGTAGACGCCACACTGGCTCGCGGCCTTCGGCCTTGAACGCGGCAACCTGTTCCTCTGTGAGGTTGCGGTCAAAGTTGTCATAGCCCAGCTGTGGGTCGCGACCAGCAGCGATATGGCGCTCCTTGACCTCCTCTGCGGTGGAGTATGCCGGGTAGACCTCACCTGCCTCGATCAACTTGTCCAGGACGTCCTTGTAAATGTCCATGCGTTGGGACTGACGGTAGGGCTCGTGCGGGCCACCTTTGACCACGCCTTCGTCCCATTCCATACCAAGCCATGTCAGAGAATCAATGATGGCCTGGTAAGACTCTTCTGAATCACGCTTGGCATCAGTGTCCTCAATACGGAACACCAGAGTGCCTCCGGTGTGGCGAGCTTGCGCCCAGTTAAACAGCGCCGTGCGGACCATACCCACGTGTGGAGTACCAGTGGGTGATGGGCAGAAACGAACACGTACAGATGTGGCAGAGTCAGTCATGCACACAACTGTAGCGCGCTCTCCCCCACGGCTCGCCAGTAGCGCCTTCCTCGCGTAGGACAGATGCAGTCCCGCAAGTGAGCGATCCGGAGGTTTTAATAGCATGTGCTTATCGACGCTTCCCCACCCGCTAAGATGGTCCCCCATGTCCACCCGCCCTGCTGCCGCACCTGATACCGCACCGGACTTTGCGCTGTCCCGGCCCACAGGCTCCGTACGCACCCAAGGCGCGGTAACCACGTTCAACGATACCGGCTCAGCGGTCACTTCCCTTGAGCACGGTGACGTCAAAATTGTTGTCGGCGCACTCCCCTTCGACCGTGAGGCCCCGGCAGCGCTTACGGTCCCGGAGCACATCATCCGCGAGGACGGCTACCTACAGCCACATGCCTACTACCGTTCTGGCCCCGGCTCAGTGGTCCATGCGCGTGTGAGCGGATTTGATCCGGAGCCACGCGAACATCTTCGTCGCATCGAAGCAGCGATTGACACAATCCGGGAATCTCGCCTGGACAAGGTCGTGCTCGCCCGCGCTGTTGATTTTGCGTTCGATCCACCGGTGGACCCGCGCCTTGTGGCAGCGAGGCTCATTGATCTATCTCAATCACGCGATGGGTTCATGGCTGACCTTTCGCCCGCTGGCCTGCAGGGCCACACAATCGTGGGCTCCTCACCAGAACTGCTCATCCGCCGCGATGGGTTGAACATTTACTCCTACCCACTTGCCGGCTCAGCACCTCGCATCCCAAATGATCCGGTGGCCGATGCTGCTGCCGGTAAGGCGCTAGCGACGTCGGAAAAGAACCTCGCAGAACACTCCTACGTTGTTGAACACATCCGCGAAATCCTCGAGCCTCTATGCACGGAATTGAACATTTCCACCCGTCCACAGCTCGAATCCACCAATGAGATGTGGCACTTAGCCACCCCCATCAAAGGCGTGCTTAAACAGCCGGCTCCAACCGCCTTGGAGCTCGCAGCCAAGCTCTACCCCACTCCGGCCGTTTGTGGAACCCCACAGCATGCGGCAGAAACACTGATCACTACAGCTGAATCGGATCGTTCTTTCTACGCCGGTGCCGTTGGCTGGACCACGTCCGACGGTGATGGTGAATACGTCGTGTCTATCCGCTGCGCGCAAGTCAACGCTGATGGCACAGCTGCCCGCGCGTGGGCCGGTGGCGGACTCGTTGCCTCCTCAGATGCAGAAGAGGAGCTTGCGGAAACAACCGCCAAGCTCCTCACCATCCAGCGTGCGCTGGGACTTTAACCCAACGCTTTACGCCCGCTCAACGGGGTTACGCAGGGAACCAATCCCGTCAATCTCCACCTCGATGGTGTCACCTGGGACCATCTCGGCTGTGCCCGCTGGAGAGCCAGTGCAGATCACATCGCCCGGAAGCAATGTGTAGGACGATGTGATGAACTCGATGATCTTGCCGATCTTCCAGATCATCTGGTTCGAGTTCGAGTCCTGCTTCGTCTCCGTAACACCATCGTGAGTCAGGTGAGCCTTGATCGGCAGATCATCAAAGTCGAACTTGTCCAAGTCCGTCTCAATCCAGGGACCCAGCGGGCAGAAGGTGTCAATGCCCTTGGCACGTGCCCACTGGCCATCCGCGAATTGCAGATCACGCGAGGAAACATCGTTGACGATGGTCACACCACGAACAACAGACTTCCAGTCTTCAGCCTTGACGCTCTTGCATGGGACGCCAATGACCAGCGCCAGCTCGCCTTCAAACTCGACGCGTGTAGCAAAGTCTGGAATCTTGATCGCCGCATCCGGGCCGATGACAGCTGTCGGCGGCTTGAGAAAGAGAGTCGGTGGAAGGTGTTCAGCAGACTGTTTGAACACCTCTGCAACGTGGTCGGCATAATTGCGACCAATAGCTACGACCTTGCTGGGGAGCATGGGCGCGAGCAGGCGAACGCTCTCAAGCGGCCACTCCTTACCCGTGTACTCCGGTTCCGTAAACGGGGTCCCCTTAATCTGCTTGGCAGTGGTGCCCTCATCATCAATGACCGCGAAGGTCATTCCCTCAGGTGTGGCAATTCGTCCAAAACGCATGGGGATGAGCATACGCGAGCCAGATCACAGCAGTGGCTTTAACCCGCACATTCCTCTCTACATGCTCGATGGTTCCCTAGCTTTCCCCACAGTCAAAGCAAGATACAGCTCAGCGCATGCGAGCGCGTCCGTCAGCGCATTGTGGTTTCCGTAATCAGGCAGGCCATGACGAGCACGTACACGCGCTAGCCGCAAATCCTCTCCCCGTGGGTACGTTCCCATGCGTTCCATTCGGCGACGCTCCAGTGTCATTGTGTCCACGACTTCCTCATCGCGCACCCGCCATGTTTTACCAAAGACCTTTTTGTGCAGCGCGCCCAAAAATCCGGTTTCCATCTGCGCAAAATGCGCGAGGAGTTTTCGGCTTTCCAGTGCCTTTAGGAACTTCTGAAGGGCTTCCACAGAGGGAATGCCATGGCGAGCAACATCATCATCAGTCACGCCATGCACGGTCGCGGAATCACCAACATGAGCACCACTGAGCACGCAATAGCCAGCGCCGGAAAGATCAATCACACGATCATTGATGGGCACCCACCCAATGGAGACAAGTTCATGCACGCCGGGTTTCAACCCAGTTGTCTCCACGTCCACCGCGAGTAGCGCGCCTGGTTCCAGATCACGCTTGGGTGGTCGAAAGAGCCCAGAGAACATCTAAATCGACCTCACGGGAAACTTCGATGCCATTGCCGCTTGCAGGGATTTGATAATGCGGAAGGAGTCCCGCAACGCGTCGCGGTCGATCGAGGACATCTTGGATGGATCAATGTGATAGTTCGGGGTCTCCCCTGCCCGTACCTGCGCCGCCTGGTGGCGCAGTGCCAGGTTAGAAATGTGGTTGTAGGCGCGCTGCAAGTCTTGAGCGCCGCGGGCGCTGATGCTATCTCCCGCCGCCTGCTCAATGCGCTCCTGTGTGCCCACCACTGTCGAGCCCGCCAGAATGCCGTACAGTCGCGCCATCTGCACCACTGCTGCGGTGCCACCCTTCTTCACATCAAGCGTGTCCGCATACTCTCCAGAACGTTGGACGACGAACCCGCGGAAGAAACCGATGGGTGGTTCACGGCGCGTGGCCAGCGCCGCCAGATGCGCATGGAGGCGACGGGATCCACGCGCGGAAACAACTGCGTTGTCATGGACTCGCTGCGCCATCTCTTCATCACCGAAGAGACACCGGAAATCAAAGAACACCTGAGCGTGAAGCAGCGCCTCCGATTCGGGGGCGGTAATCCAGTTGTGGAAGGTCTTGTTCCATTCACTTTCGGTCATACGCCATTCCGACGTGGACGCCATCATGTCACCTGGACACAATGTCTGCCCGGCATCCGCCAAACCCGTGCAGATGTACTCAGTGAACTTCTGAAAGTACTCGCCGTGTTCGGCCTCGTCATAGGAATCAGACAGCACCAGCGCATTGTCCTGATCCGAGGCAGGCCCCATTTCACGGCGCGCTTGTGAGCCCACCGCCACGAAGGCAAAAGGTACCGGCGGTGGTCCGAATTCCTCATAAGCCAGCTCGGAAAGACGCCGCGCGATCGCATCCGCAATGCCGGTGAGCAAGTGTTGCACGTCGCTTGCCGACGACCCCCGGTCCACAAACCTCGCCGCCACTGCTGCCGCGCGCTTATAAGCATCCCGCAGCTCATTCCTACTACTGCCAGCCACATCAGCAGCCAGGTAGATGGGATCTGATTGGAGCTGGTGCATGATGTCACTACTGGTCAGAACACCGATGATTTCTTGCGAGGTCCCATCGACCACGGGCAGGTGGTGGAAGCCGTGTTCGCTCATCACCAACATGGCCTCAAACAGCAATGTCTCGGCGTTGATGGTGCGCACCGGTGATGTCATCACTTCGGCCACCGCGGCAGCAGTGGAATAACTTTCGGCTACAACGCGTCGGCGCAGGTCCCGGTCGGTGAGAATGCCAATGTCTCCGCCTTCCTCCACTGGTGTGACCACGATGCAGGACACATCACTCTCGCTCATTCGAACAGCGGCATCTCGGATCGACGCAGATGCCTCCACCGTGACCAAGTTGCCCGTTTTGATCATCTCACTCACGTTGGTGCGCAGAGTGTCTGCATTGCCCGGATCGTTCAACTCCTGTGCATAGGCAGCAACACGGCGAGAGAGGGATTGGAAGAAACGGAGGATATCCGGGTGATCGCTAATAAGCGAAACAAAAGCTTCACGTGGAAGGACCAGCAAAATGCTGTCTTCCACCGCGATCATGGTGTAATCCGATTCGGGCGTGCTGACGAGCGAGGAATACCCGAAATTGCGGCCGGATTCGCGCCGATCGATGAGCGTATCTCCCTCGGCGAGAACATCGACGGCGCCAGAACGGATGATGTACAGGTTGTCATTGATCTGGCCACGGGTGACGATGACCTCGCCCCGACGAACATAAATGATCTGCATTTGGCGTGGCAGCGCCGAAAGGGCTTCATCCGGCAGATGGGAAAATGGTTCGTGCTGCGCGAGAAAACCACGCACCTCATCGAGCTCAACTGTCATGGGCTTAGAGTGCCAGAAACTCTGGCCGCACATGACAGCTTTGACCGTTTTGGGGCTTTTGGAATGTGAAATAAATTAACTACTGGTAGCTGACAAACCACGGGCGCGGGTTCACCTGCGTGTATGTCTGCTCGGGTGTGAACATTGGCTTGTCCTCGTCGATGAAATTCTTCCAGGCAACGAAGAACCTCGGGTCAAGGTTCTCCAGCAAAATGTTCCAGGTATCAAACTTCTCACCAGGTGTGCCGTGTCCATCCGCATGGAGGATGAAAGACAACTCTGGGTGATCCGTGTTGATGTTGTGCCGATCCGGCAGCATAGCCACCTGGAATTGGTGCACGATGAGGGCTTTCTGCGGCAGCTTGTGCTTGCGGGTCAGGTCAGCCAACCACTGCGTGACCTCATTGATTTCCGCAGCGTCCGCAGAGCCAACCTGTGCAGCTGGGGTTTGTCCCGGCTGAAGCTTCCACTCCGCATCTAGTGCTAAACCGACATTCGGGCGCTTCAACAGCTCCTCATAGAGCACCGCCTGGTCCTTAAAGGTGTCCAGCCCCGGCTGCAGGTCTATAACGGCGTACCCACCGGCCTCCGTAATCGCATCAATATACGGAACGAGATCGGCTGGATCCGTTTCGTTGGTGAAGTTACCGTCATCCCCGGGTCCGGCTGATGCCACAGTGGCAATAACCTCAAAAGCTGGGACGATGGTCTCATCTGTATGTTCGCGGTATTGGTCCACCCACTTCTGCACCACCTGCACCGCTTCGGCGGGTGGCTGCTCCCCCATCTGTCCCAGCGCTGGCCCAGATGGATGGCCATAGAGCGCGATCATGCGGCGCCCAGGGAAAACCAGACCGCCACCGCCGGGCAATTCGCCATTGGCGGCCATGTCCACGGCCCCATTTAAATACTCTGAAGAACCGAAGTCCTGGCCTAGAGCTAGTACCTTCTTGCCTTTCACCTGATCCATAGATTCCCGGGTCACACGCGGATCTGGATACGACAGGACGGTGACGGGGATGTGCTTGGCTGTGGCAGTGGCTGCTGCTGCCAAGGAGGTCGACTCCGTGGCAAACACCGGGGTCTTGCTTTCCTTGGTGGCGCGTGCGCCACGATCGACGATCTGGGTAATTCCGTGGCCATCTCCGGCATCGACTGCCACGGTTTCGTCGATAAGCGCTAAGTCCTCCGCATCTGTTTCAGCCTTCATGGAGGTGTCTACGGGATCCTCTGATGAAACCTGAATTCGGCGTTGTGCTCCTAGGCGCGAAATCTCCTTCTCCACGGCATCTTCAGCACCTGGTTGATGGATGAGCATGGGCGCGCCGAGATCAACAGCAATTCCTGCTGCTTTCAGTTGAGCGTCGCGGGATGGAGCAGAAACAACAACGCTATCAGAGGTTTCAAAGAAGGCCCCGGACGCATCGATGCCTGTGCCATCGGCATCGGCAAGCACCGTGGAGCCATTCTCAACGAGAGGCCGAAGCAGGGTGTCAATCTCAGACAGGTGTTCAACAGCTTTATCAGGCTTCTTCGTACACGCAACACCGCCCAGTCCCACGGCAAGACTGACTGCGATAGCAAAGACAGTACGGACCAAACGGGCTGGGGGGTGAGAAGCACGCATGGTGCGAAGCCTACTTGAGAGCTTCAGCGATCCTTGTGCCGACCCTCTCAGTCACAATTTCTTCATCGGCACGCTCGGACACATCCTGGGCCACAGCGTCCTCAATACGCACCGCATTTTCCTCATCACCCAACCAGCGCAGCATCATCGCCACAGAAAGGATCATCGCGGTAGGATCCGCGATCCCCTGTCCAGCAATATCAGGTGCGGAACCGTGAACCGGCTCGAACATGGACGGGTTCGTCCGGGATGCATCGATGTTGCCGGAGCACGCCTGGCCAACGCCACCGGTAACTGCACCAGCTAAGTCTGTGAGGATGTCACCAAAGAGATTGTCGGTCACGATGACGTCATACCGCTCCGGGTCAGTAACCATGTAGATGGTCGCGGCATCGATGTGGTTGTAATCCACCTCGACCTCTGGGTACTCCGCAGCGACATCGTTGACGGTGTTCTGCCACAGCGCGCCAGCATTGGTCAGCACATTAGTCTTGTGCACGAGCGTGAGCTTCTTACGACGAGCTATCGCTGTTTCAAAACCATGGCGAACGAGGCGCTCGACACCGTAACGAGTGTTCTGCGAGACCTCGCAGGCCACCTCAGCTGGGGTGCCCTGACGCAGAGTGCCACCATTGCCGCAGTACAAACCCTCGGTACCTTCGCGCACCACAACAAAATCAATGTTGCCGGGATTAGCCAGCGGGCTCACCGCCGTCGGGTACAACTTCGAAGGGCGCAGGTTAACAAAGTGATCCAGCTTGAAGCGAAGTGGCAACAGCAGGCCACGTTCCAGCACACCAGCCGGCACCCGCTCCGGATCTCCAATCGCGCCGAGCAGGATGGCATCGTGCTCGCGCAGGCTTGCCAGATCCTCATCCGTCAACAACTCCCCATTACGCAGGTAGCGGCGGGCGCCGAGGTCATACTCCGTGAACTCAACGTCTTGGCGCACGGCGTTGAGCGCCTTAAGGCCCTCAGCCATCACCTCGGGGCCGATTCCGTCGCCAGCAATAACTGCGATCTTCATGTGGTGTGTCACCTTTCTTCCCATTGAGGGCGGCTTAAGGGCTGGTGTGCGAATGAGGGTTTAGTCCAGTACCAGCTGGAAACTGGATGCCTGAATAGACTCGGCGATAGCCTTCTCCAGATCCGCTGGGATCTCAGACTCAACTCGGAGGATAAGGAACGCACCGTCGCCCTTGGCAGCCTGGGTCAAAGCAGCAGCCTCGATATTGATGCCCTTCTCACCCAGCTGGCTGCCAACCTTACCCAGTGCACCAGGCTGGTCCGTGTAGGACAGGAACAGGTTGCGGCCTTCTGCGCGCATGTCCACGCCACGGCCGTTGATGCGCACAATCTTCTCCACGTGCTCAAGGCTGGTCAGTGCCCCCTCCACGGTCGCGGTATCACCATTCGCTGAAACAACCTGAACCTCCAACGTGGAGCGATGACCGCGGGATTCAGTGGCCACACCAGACTCCATTTCAAGACCACGCGCCTTGGCAATAGCAGGTGCGTTAACAAAGGTAACCGGCTCCTCCACGATGCCAGAAAACAGACCGCGCACAGCGGACAGGGCCAGTGTGGACGGATCCTCGGTGGACAACTCGCCTCGGGCGGTGACGCGGAGGGACACCGGGGCCTCATCGAGCAGGCTACCTGCAAGGAGACCGAGCTTGCGTGCGAGTTCAAGCCATGCGGCAACCTCTTCGCCCACGGCACCACCGATGACGTTGACGGCATCCGGGACGAACTCGCCGGCCAGCGCCTTGAGTACGGAATCAGCAACGTCCGTGCCTGCACGGTCCTGTGCCTCAGCGGTGGATGCGCCCAGGTGCGGAGTCACAACTACCTCATCCAGGGCGAACAGTGGGGAGTCCGTGCACGGCTCAGTGGCGTACACGTCAAACCCAGCGCCGCGGATCTTGCCGTTGGAAATGGCATCAGCCAGCGCCTGCTCATCTACCAGGCCACCGCGCGCGGCGTTGATGATGATCTGTCCTTCCTTGGCCTTCGCCAGCAGCTCAGCGTTGAACATTCCCTGCGTTTCCTTGGTCTTGGGTAGGTGAATGGTGACAAAGTCAGCACGGGAAACAAGCTCTTCCAGCTCCACCAGCTCGACACCGAGCTGCGCGGCGCGTGCGGGGTTAGCGTACGGGTCATATGCAATGACGGTGGTTTCAAAAGCGGAAAGGCGCTGTGCAAAGAGCTGACCAATGTGGCCAAACCCGACGATGCCCACGGTCTTGCCAAAGATTTCAACACCCTTGAAGGAGGATCGCTTCCACTCCCCGTCACGCAGGGTCTTGTCCGCAGCCGGAATCTGGCGTGCAGTGGACAGAAGCAGGGCGATAGCGTGCTCACATGCGGAGTGAATGTTGGAGGTCGGCGCGTTGACCACCATGACGCCACGCTGGGTTGCGGTGTCCACGTCAACGTTGTCTAGGCCCACACCGGCGCGACCAACGATACGCAAGTCCGGCGCGGCTAAAAGGACCTCAGCATCAACAGTGGTTGCGGAGCGAACGAGCAATGCCTCTGCCTCGGGCACAGCAGCGAGGAGCTCAGCGCGGTTCGGGCCGTCTACCCAGCGCACCTCCACTGCATCTCCGAGCGCATCCACGGTGGATTGGGCGAGTTTATCTGCAATGAGGACAACGGGTTTAGACACGGTATTTACATCTCCTGCTATGTGGGTTGGTGCACTCGGACGTGCATTCGCTTCTGGCAGCGTCGATTATTTTATTCACACCACTGTGTATTCCCCTATTTCAGGGTTCTATTTCATGCAGTATTGCTTATCCGCGCCACCTCCGCCCCCTCACAAGACCTGTGGCAACTTCTCTATCCCAGCAAAACTCCGAGACTCTGCGGTCGCCTCCGCCTCCTTGATCCGGCTGCGCAGCTCCTCATCGGTGCCAAATTCCGGCCCTAAAGCAATGAGCGGTTTATCTGCAAGTCCTGTCATGACCAACAGTGCGCGATCATCCACGCGCGGGTCTGGGTCATCCACCACATAAACGTCCGCGCCAAATCCTCGTGCAGTGGCAACAGCGGCAAGGGGGCTCGAAGCCACTGCAATCACGTGGGGCGCCATCTCAGCGTTCTGCCTTGATTGAAGTGGGACAACACCTTCTTTTGCCCGATCTTCCACGTGCTGCTCTCCCCCATAGCCACTTTTCAGCCACACCGGATCATTGGGATCCAGACCCGCAACCGCCGCTACCGCTTTCTCAGGTGCATCCACTACTTTTTCGCCGAACTGCAGCGCCGTTGCTTTCTCTAAGGCATCCAATCCACCGGGATCCCGGATCACGGTGAGCTTCTCCGAGTAATTGAGTACGGGAACGTTGCCCACGGCAAAGACCGTGTGGGTATCCAGCCGTTCAATCTCCCGCACCACGGCCGCATGATGGTCGCTGGAATACACAACCATCGGTGCATGGGCGACAACTGCCAGCGATGCAGCGCGCAGCTGTGATTGCGGATCGCCGTCGCTGATGATGAGTACCTCAGAGTTGTCAAAGAAGATCTTTGAGGTTTCGAAGCCCCACGGGTCATCTACCACGACCGGGGTTGGCGTAAAACGTTCAGACACATGGTTTGAACGGTTCACTGTGCGCGCCTGCTGCAGAAGTGGAGGCACCGTTGTTGTTGGCGTGGTCACTGTGGGGTCTTGCCCAGTGGCTGCATCTTCAGGAGACGTGCATGCAACAAGCCCCAGCGCAAGACAGATGGCAGCACCAATTAGCGGTGCTGCCTTACGCTTTGTGTCGCTTACTTTCGTCACGCGTCCTCGATATCACTGTCTTCGCTGCTTGCATTCCTCGCGCTGACGTTACCGTCACGCACCACGGGTTTGTCCATGGCATATTCAATCATCCCGATGAAACGTTCCGCCCGGTCAGCAAAGAATGCCTCCCAATGAGAAGTCAGCAGGTATTCCGGCACCAATTCGTGTGTTGCCAAAACTTCATCGAATTCTGAATCTTCCATGATGGCCTTGGATTGCAGACGCGAGAGGTACCGTTTCGGATCCCCGCTTTCCATCACGCTTTCAGTGCGTTTGCCAAGGGGTGTGCGGTTGAGTACCGAGTGCGCCAATTGTTCATCCACGCCATGTGTGTGGCAGTAGCCAGCGGGAAAGACCTGATAGAAATCAGGTTGCAGTTCAACGATGCTGGTGGCGTCAAAAGTCTTGCCCGTACGCCAATCGCGTGCACCCCGCGCCATGAGCAGCGAATAGATACCGCGATACACCGCCGAATCGGGACCAGCGGTAAGCAAACGCGACTCCGCAAACTGTGCATCTCTTACTGTCTTAGGTACCTCGTCGGTGGTGCCCATGGCCCACGGGGTGACTTGGTCCACATCAATGCCCGCACGAATAGACGGCGCGTGCGCACCATAGAGCTCACCAAACACACCACACCAGAACCATTGGTTAACACGGTCCGTGGTGGTCTGTTCATCGCAGCTGAGACCGGCTGTATCCCTGTTCAAACGCGCAAGAATGACAGCCAAGGGAACAAGCTGATGCGAATAAGGAACCTGATCAACGGTGAAAATGCACCGTTCTGCCAAAAACCTCGCGGTGCGATCAAAAGCCGCAACTAGTTCACGTGAAGCCCAGAGATAATCCTCCAAGGCCAAGTTAAGAACGTCCCCACGGTGGCCACGGGACGGGCCCGTCGTGCTGGACACCAACAGTGAAACACCGCGTAAAAAGCGCACTCGGTCGATCTCATCCAACGCCGGATGCTTGCGCAATTCCTGCTCACACTGCTCCCAATGTTTGGCGAGGACGAAAGTGGGATCCTCAAGGGCAAAGCTGGCAGTCAGCAGCTCAAAGACATCCATCGACACACCTTGCGAATTAGCCTGGGCAAAGATCTGCCCAACACCGATCTGAGAGGTGTCACGGTCGAGCCGTGTCATCGGGATGTCGTAGGCCGCCAACGGTCGCAAAACTCGGCGATGGAATTCCTTCACTTTGTCGCGCAGTTCGGGGTCATCGGTCTTCGCTGCCATATCAAAGAGCAGGTCATTGCCTTCCTCCCACAGCAGGGAGGACACCGGTACGACGTAGTTTTCTACCATCGACTCCCGGGAAGTTATTCCTCCGGGGATGTCGGGCCCAAAGTGCGAGCGGATTTCCCCGTCATCGTCGATAGCAAAAATTGCTTCTTCCGGTATGGGTTCTGTTTGAACTGCGAGGCGCACGTCCACAAAGAATCGTCGATAAATGCTCCGCCCGCGAAAATCCAGGACCTCAATGCGGCCATCACCTTGGAACGTCAAATACAGAGAAGACAGGCGCTGCTGGCCATCGAGAAGCAGCAAGCCCGGATCACTGTCTGTGGCTGGTGCGCCGGGAAGTGGCTGTGGGCTGAAGCGCATAGGCACATTTCGTGTATCCAGCGCCAGTAGGGTTCCCACTGGGTAGCCCCGCAGAACCGTGGAAATGAGCAAGCGCGTGCGGTCCACATCCCACAGGTACGTGTGCTGGAAATCAGGAATTTGAAGCTCGCCACGTTCAGCGCGTGCGAACAGGTCGGTCAAGGAGTAGCTCGGCGTTGTAAACCCCATGTGTCTAACTGTAGAGGACACCGTCCCTTTCAGGCGGGTTTAAAGAGTTCCCCGCGCTTCCTCGAGCGCACACACCACCTCATGGTTCACGTGTCCTGGCGGTTCAATCTGGATGGTGGCATGATCAACCCCCAGCTCTGCGAGCTTTTCTTGCGCACGGTCCAGCAGAATCCCGTGGTCCGCATGTGTGATGAGGTGCACGGTACACAACACGTTGTTGCCGCTCATGGACCACAAGTGAAGGTCATGGATTCCTTTCACGCCGTCGAGTGCGAGCAATTCGTCAGACACAACATCAGGGTCGAAGCCTTCGGGCACGCGTTCAAGCAGAATGCTTGTCGACGACTTGAGGAGCTCCCACGCCCTCGGCAGCACCATGCCCGCGATGATGAGTGAGGCGATAACATCTGCTGCTTGGAATCCGGTGGTGGCAATGACAATGCCTGCCACGATCACCGCCACTGAGCCGGCCATATCCACCAGCACGTGAAGATACGCACCTTCCACGTTGATGGAATCCTTGCGCTGGCGATGCAGCACTAGTGCGGACGCCGCATTTGCAACCAACCCGATGATGGCGATGAGGATCATCGTGCGGCTGGCGATCTCCGCGCCACGCCCAAGACGCGATACCGCTTCGTAGACGATCCACAGTGACACCACGCCCACGGTCACCGCATTAACTGCTGCCGCAAGAACTTCGGCGCGACGATAACCGAAGGTGGCAAAGCGCGACACCTGCTTACGTCCGATGAGAACAGCAACGAGCGCAATGATCATCCCCGTTGCATCGGAGAGCATGTGCATAGCATCGGCCAACAAGGCCATCGATCCGGACAACCAGCCACCGATGAGCTCAGCAAAGAAAACGACACCAGTGATAGTCAACGCGATGGCAAGCGAACGCACCGAGGCATCAGCGACATCTACCCCACCGTGATCATGGTGGTGATGATGAGATTGTCCATGGGAGGACGCACTGTGTTCTTTCATGGCTCCACTTTATGACAATTCAGGACTTATTGAAAGTGTATTGAAAATAGGGTGACCTAAGCCAAGACCCTCATGAAGCCTAGTCACCTGCTTGGTCGCCGATTCATGCGTTCATTACACACGACACAGCACACATCCAAAATGAAAAGAAAACCTCATTTGAACCAAAAACTTGTTAGCGTGGACAACCGATTACTAAATACAGCTTTAGGAAGGTAGACCGACCAATGACTAAGCACAACGATCCGACCAAGTTTGAGTACGGTGGCTCGCTTAACGACGAAACGCGGATCCAGGATCCGATTCTGACGGAAGATACCCGCACCGCGTCGATCCCGCTTGCCACCGGTGCGGACTACGCCGAGAGCTCCACCGGCACTAACACCAACGGTGGTGGCTGGTGGAAGTGGCTGCTCGGTGCCATCGCTCTGGCACTTCTGGGCTGGCTGATCTGGGCGCTGGTCACTGGTTCCGGTGAGCAGTCCTCGACGGAGCCGTCCACCACCATCGTGGGCACCACGACCATCAACGTGACCACAACCGTCGCCCCTGCTGAAGACGCGCCGGAACCGGCTCAAGATGTGCCAGGAGATAGCGCTCCTGCTGAAGATGCGCCAGCCCCGGTTGAAGAAGCCCCGGCACCAGCACCAGCCGAGGAAGCACCGGCGTCGGCAAACTAGCCACCACACTTTGGCGGCCCCGAAGGAGATCCACGCCCCTTCGGGTCCGTTTTGCTATGCACTAACCCAAGCGCGAGCACTTCATTGAATTCGATCCGAGGCACGTGGTCGAGATACACGAGCAGTGGGAGCACCTATTCATCTGGCTACAACAAGTCCTAAAACTGTGAAAGAACTCATATTCCGCGGGAACACTTCCTGAAGTTCTGTTTACCAGCAGGTTAAAGACCTAGCTTCCCCTGCGCTAATGCTGAGAATGGGCGTACAGTTAAAGTATGTCCACCAAAATAGATAGTGCCAGGAAAATTTTGGGGGACCTCGCGTCCACCCGATCAAACCGCGAAGAGTTGTACAAGTATTTCCACCAGCACCCTGAGCTGTCCATGCAGGAGCGTGGCACCGCAGATCGCATTGTTCAAGAACTCGAAGCTTCGGGCATATCCACCACCCGCATCGGGGAAACAGGCGTTCTTGCCACCATTGAAAACGGTGCCGGCCCAACCGTAGCCATGCGCGCTGATATTGATGCGCTGCCGGTGAAAGAAGTGTCCGGCAAAGATTACGCCTCCACAGCAACGCAGCTTGATGAGAAATCCGGTACCGAGGTTCCCGTCGCCCACGCCTGTGGGCACGACTTCCACCTCATGTCGCTGATCACAGCGCTGCAGGCATTCAACGCCCACAAAGATGAATGGTCAGGGACCTTCATCGGTGTCTTCCAACCCGCTGAAGAAACCGCCGAGGGTGCCCGCGCCATGCTGGACGCAGACCTCAAAGACGTCATACCCCGGCCGGATGTCTACCTTGGCCAACACGTGCTCGCCAGCTTGCCGTGCGGTTACGTAGGCACGCGTCCGGGCCCTGTGCTTTCCTCCGCTTTCTCAGTGAAGGTTGTCGTGCACGGCAAAGGCTCCCACGGATCCATGCCAGAACTTGGTGTTGACCCAGTTGTTCTGGCCTCCACCATCGTGATGCGCCTGCAGACTATTGTCTCGCGTGAAGTGGCAGCCAAAGAGACTGCGGTGGTGACCGTAGGAGCGATCCATGCAGGAACTAAGTCCAACATCATCACGGATTCTGCGGAACTGCTCATCAACACCCGCGCTTACAACAGCGCAGTAAGCGAGCACCTCAAAGAAGCCATCGAACGCATCGTTCGTGCAGAGTGTGTTGCGGCACGCAGCCCACAAGAGCCCGAATTCACCTACTACGACCGCTACCCGCTCACCGACAACGACGGGGATACCACCGCTACTGTGCGCGAGGCCTTCGACGCATACTTTGGCGATGAGGCCTGCGACCTCGATGCAGTTCCCGCCTCCGAGGATTTCTCCATCATCCCTGATGCGCTCGGTGTGCCCTACACCTACTGGGGTCTCGGTGGCTTCGCCGACTTGAGCAAAGCCGTGGGGAACCACAATCCTGCTTTCGCACCAGACCTCCAACCCACCCTTGATCGCGGCGCTGAGGCAATTGTTGTTGCGGCATCCGCATGGCTGACCAAGTAAGGAGTCCATGATGTCAACACCAATACAATCAGTCCAAAAAGCCAAAGAGTTCAAAGGTAATGATTCTGCTCTCCTCGGCATCGTCCTTGCCGTGATCACCTTCTGGCTTTTTGCTCAAACCACACTGAATATCGGCCCGGCGATGGGCCAAGACATCGGCACCCCTCCCGCCGTGATGAACATCGCCATCTCCCTGTCAGCATTGTTCTCTGGCATGTTCATCGTCGTCGCCGGTGGATTCGCTGATCGCATCGGACGTGTCCGGTTGACCGACATCGGTAACATCCTAGGCATCACCGGTTCTTTGCTCGTCGGTTTGGCAATCACCGGCGGCGTTGGCAATGCGATGCTCATCATTGGCCGCATCCTGCAGGGCGTCTCAGCCGCATGCATCATGCCCGCAACGATGGCACTGCTCAAGACCTACTGGCAAGGTGCTGATCGCCAGCGTGCCGTGTCCATGTGGTCAATTGGTTCCTGGGGTGGCTCCGGCCTGGCTGCTATCTTCGGTGGATTCATGGCCTCCACGCCCCTTGGATGGCGCTCCATCTTCATTATCAGCGCACTGATCTCTGCGGCCTCTATCCTGCTCATGCGTCAGATTCCGGAGGATGCTCCGGCGAAAGACTCTGGCGCAAAGACCGATGTGCCCGGCATCATCACCCTGGCAACGTTTGTGCTGACCCTGCTGCTAGTGGTCACCCAAGGCGCAAACATTGGTTGGACCAGCTGGATTACCTGGACGCTGTTGGCAGTATCCATCCTCTCGCTGACCGCCTTCATCCGCGTAGAAAACCACAGTGAGGCGCCCCTGGTGGACTTCTCCCTGTTCAAAAACCCCGTGTTCACCGGTGCCACGATTTCAAACCTGATGATCAACGCAACCGCTGGCCTCATCCCCGTCACGCTGTGGGTCCTGCAGGATGCTGCTGATCTAGATGCTGCAAAGGCTGGCTATTACACGCTGGGTTACGCGATCTTCATTATCGGCTTCATCCGTGTCGGTGAAAAACTCCTTCAGAAGTTCGGTGCAAAGAAGCCGATGATGTGGGGCGCGATGATCGTCATCGTCTCTATCGTTCTGCTTATGGGCACCAATGTGATGACGCAGACTTATCTCATCCTGGCGATCATCGCCTTCAGTCTGTTTGGTCTGGGCCTAGCTTTCTACGCCACCCCGTCGACTGACGCAGCACTGAGTGCCCTTCCGGATGACAAGGCTGGTGCAGGCTCCGGTGTGTACAAGATGGCATCTTCCCTCGGTGCCGCTTTTGGCGCCGCAATCCCGACGACTATCTACACCGTCATGTCCTCCTCGGATTCCGTCCTGCTGGGCAATGCACTCGAGTTTTCGGGCCGCCAGGACAACGCTGTTGTTCGTGAAGCAGCGATGTTCGGTCTGGGCGCAACGCTGATCATGGCGCTGATCGCACTTTGCTCGATTATCCTGTTCGTGCCCGGTGACGCTGGCAGCAAGAAGTCTGACAAGGCACCCACCAAGGCCACGGAGCTTCTGGCTGCTGCCGAGGAAGAAATCGCAGCCGCCGAGGAAAAGATTGCAAAGGCGCAAGAAGAAGCCCGTCTTGCCCGTCAACGCTACAAGGAAGCGCAAGAAGCACTCGCCAACGAGTAGTGTTCTTCCCTTGCACCTCTCCCCCACTGGCTGGACTGAAACATCAGTTTTACCAGTGGGGGAACTCTTATGTTGTAGGGGTATAGGAATGAGAAAACCGCCTAGAACTATCCGGTTTCAACCCGGGTTCCAGGCGGTTTATATTTGCCACGAAGTGTGGCTGGACCGTTTAACGCGCGGTGTCGGTCAGCGGGTTCTGAACCCAGCTCATCATGTCACGCAGCTCGGCACCGGTCTTCTCAATCGGGTGCTGGGAGATCTTCGCACGAAGATCCTCGAGTTCCTTGTTGCCACCCTCGACGTTGGCAATCAGGCGGCGAGTGAACTCACCCGACTGGATGTCTTTAAGAACTTCACGCATGCGCTCCTTAGCACCTGCGTCAACAACGCGTGGGCCCGACAGGTAGCCACCGAACTCAGCGGTATCAGACACCGAGTAGTTCATGTTGGCAATGCCGCCCTCGTAGATCAGGTCGACGATGAGCTTCATCTCGTGCAAGCACTCGAAGTAGGCCATCTCCGGCTCGTAGCCGGCCTCAGTCAGAACGTCGAAGCCGTTCATGATCAGCTCTTCCAGGCCACCGCAGAGAACAGCCTGTTCACCGAACAGGTCGGTGACGGTCTCAGCCTCAAACGTCGTTGGGATAACGCCCGCGCGAGCGCCACCAATAGCAGCGGCGTAGGACAGCGCCAAGTCGCGGCCATTGCCCTTCGGATCCTGATCAACAGCAATCAAGCACGGAACACCCTTGCCGTCAGCAAAGGTACGTCGAACCAGGTGGCCCGGGCCTTTCGGAGCAACCATGCCAACAGTGATGTTGTCAGCCGGCTCAATGAGCTTGAAGTGGATGTTCAGGCCGTGGCCAAAGAACAGAGCATCACCGTCAGTGAGGTTCGGCTCAATGTCGTTCTTGAAAATCTCAGCCTGAGAGGTGTCCGGAGCCAGAAGCATGATCACATCGGCCCAGGCAGTTGCATCAGCGTTGGACTTGACCTCAAAGCCAGCCTCGCGAGCCTTCTCCGCAGACTTGGAGCCGTCGCGCAGGCCAATGACAACCTCAACGCCAGACTCACGCAGGTTCTGCGCGTGTGCGTGGCCCTGGGAGCCGTAACCGATCACGGCAACCTTGCGGCCCTGGATGATGGACAGATCAGCGTCGTCGCCGTAAAAGACTTCAATAGCCATGAGAGAACCTTTCAAATTCTTTGAGATGCGCTAGTCGCACGTCCCACTATACGGGACAATCGTCTAACTATGTGAGACGGGGGTGAGAAATTTGTGAGCTACTTGGACGGCGCCAGCGTCTTCGGGCCACGATTGAGCGCCACGCGGCCGGACTGAACCAGCTCACGGATACCAAAGGGCTCCAAGACATCCAGCAGAGCACGCAGCTTGCTTGACGTGCCGGTCGCCTCAATCACCACGGAATCCGGCGCAACATCCACAACGCGGGCACGGAAGATGTTCGCCGCATCCACAACCTGCGGACGGTTGCTGTTGTTGGCGTTCACCTTCACCAACATGAGCGAACGCGCAACGGTGGACTCCTCCTCCAGGCGCAAAACCTTGAGCACGTTCACGAGCTTGTTCAGCTGTTTGGTGATCTGCTCCACCGCGTGCTCAGAAGCATCGACCACGACGGTGATGCGGTGGATGCCCGGGGTCTCCGTTTTTGCGGAGGTCAAGGACACAAGGTTGAAACCACGGCGCGTAAACATCGCAGTCACACGGGTGATGATGCCTTCGACGTCCTGAACCAGCACGGACAGGACGCTACGAGTCACGTCGTCATAAAGATGATTAGTAGTCATGCTTAGTTCTCCTCAGCCGCGTTAGTGGAGTTGGTGGTGTCGGTGTCATCATCAATCGCATCAGCGATCGTCTCGTGGATATCTGCGGGGGTTTCGCCGGCTGAAATCTCTTCGTCGAAAAGCGGGCGCAGATCGCGCGCGTACTGGATCTCGGAGTTCGAGCTGCCAGCAGCAATCATTGGCCAGACTTGTGCGTCCTCCCCCACGACGAAGTCAATGACGACTGGACGGTCATTGATCTCGCGGGCACGCTTGATGGCCGGCAAGACCTCTTCTTCCGTGGTCACACGGATAGCTTCAGCCCCCAGTGCCGTAGCCAGACCCAGGAAGTCCGGAACATACGTGGTGTCCTGACGGAGCTTCGTGTGTGAATAGTGGCCATCGTAGAACAGAGTCTGCCACTGGCGCACCATGCCCAGGTTGCCGTTATTGATCAAGGCAACCTTGAAGGGGAAGCCTTCCACGGCAGCCGTGGTGATCTCCTGGTTGGTCATCTGGAAGCAACCATCACCGTCAATCGCCCACACCTCCTTGTCCGGGCAACCAGCCTTGGCGCCGAGGGCTGCCGGAACAGCAAAGCCCATGGTGCCCAATCCGCCGGAGTTGAGCCAGGTGCGCGGGTGCTCGAAGTCGAGGAACTGTGCGGACCACATTTGGTGCTGGCCAACACCAGCAACAAAGACCGCGCCAGGCCCCACTTCCTTGGACAGGGTCTCGATAACGAACTGCGGGGACAGCGTCCCATCTGCGTGCTTTTCGTAGCCACGCGGGAAACGCTTCTTCATGTCGCCGAGGTAGTCCATCCACTCGCTAATCTGCGGGGTGGAAATCTTCTTGCCCTTCTTGAAGGTCTCAGCGAGCTGGCTAATGACCTCCCGCGCATCACCTACGATCGGCACATCAGCAACGCGGATCTTACTAATCTCGGCAGGGTCCACATCAGCGTGAATAACCTTGGCGTCTGGGGCAAAGTACTCCGGGTCACCCGTCACACGATCATCAAAACGCGCGCCCAGGGTAATCAGAAGGTCTGCCTTCTGCAGCGCGGCGACAGCAGGAACCGTGCCATGCATGCCCGGCATACCCATGTACTGCGGGTGGTGCGAGGGGAATGCGCCGAGAGCCATAAGCGTGGTCACAACCGGAAGGCCGGTCAGCTCTGCAAACTCACGCAGCTCCTTAGCCGCGTTGGCCTTGATAATGCCGCCGCCAGCGTAGATGACCGGCCGCTCCGCCTCCGCAATCATCTTCGCAGCCTGGGTGATCTGACGGTTGTGCGGTTTTGTGGTCGGCTTGTACCCCGGCAGGTCCACAACCGGTGGCCATACAAAGTCCAGTTCAGCGTTCTGGATATCCTTGGGAAAGTCCACGAGGACCGGGCCAGGGCGCCCAGTGGAAGCAAGATGGAACGCCTCAGCCAAAGCCTTTGGAATGTCCTCTACGCGAGCGACCATGATGTTGTGCTTTGTAATCGGCATAGTGATGCCGCGGATGTCTGCTTCCTGGAACGCATCAGTACCCAGTAGAGAAGTACCCACCTGGCCGGTGATGGCCACGATGGGAACCGAGTCCAAATAAGCATCCGCCAGGGCGGTGACGAGGTTGGTTGCGCCCGGGCCCGACGTGGCCAGGCACACGCCGACCTTCCCGGAAGCAAGCGCGTACCCCTCAGCCGCGTGTCCGGCACCTTGCTCGTGGCGCACAAGGACGTGGCGCAACTTCTTGGCGGCAAACAGGGCGTCATATAGCGGAAGCACCGCTCCCCCTGGAATACCGAAAACAATGTCCGTGCCGAGCTCCTCAAGACTGCGGACGATCGCCTCCGCACCTGTCATGTGTTCGGGCTGCTTTTTCTGTGACGCTGCCACTATTCCCTCAAACTCCTTATGTGAGGCCTTTTCGGTGTTTTACCAGACTAAATCACGCCATCCTGCGGGCGTGATCTAGGGGTGACCAACAACAAAGCCCCCGCTTTGTTGGCGGGGGCGCTTGTTGTAATTGACCGTTTGTGAAACCGGCTCTGGTGCTACGAGAGCATCAGTCACGCGAAGCGCCGTGAGGTACCACTACTAGGCCAATCAAAGTCATGCCGAAGATCATACACAATTCCCCAGCACTTTCTCAGCGATTTCGCGCTAACCTAGCTGTGCTATGCCGTTTTCACTGATTCTTGACCAGGTGTGGCGTTGGCTCGCCGATACTGGAATTAACCTGGCCCTCCTGCTTGTCCTTGCCTTCCTGGTTCCACGTGCTGGCCGTTTGGCCAACCGGTATGTGGAACGTCAGGTGGCTGAATCTAAAGACACGAACGAGGGGAAGACCTCCCTGGCGCTCGCCGGTGTGGGCATTTATATCGTCCAGCTGGTCGCCTACTTCCTCATTCTCGTTTTCTTCCTCCAACAGCTTGGCTTCTCCCTCGCCGGCGCTGCTATTCCCGCCACTGTGGTCTCTGCCGCGATTGGTTTTGGTTCGCAGCAAATCATCGCTGACTTCGTCGCGGGCTTTTTCATTCTCACGGAGAAGCAATACGGCGTGGGGGACCTAGTCACATTCAAAGGCAATGGCATTGATGTCACCGGTGACGTCATCCAAATCACCATGCGCGCCACTCAGGTCCGCACCCTCGAGCAATACACGGTGACCATTCCGAACTCCGCAGCACAGGTTTGCATCAACAACTCGAACCACTGGTCGCGCGCCCTTGTGGAAGTCCCCGTTCCACTACTCGGCTCACATGACACCGAAGAAGTCATCACCCGTGCAGAAGCAGCTGCACGTCGTGCGATTTCGGAGCCGGATATTGTTCCGCTCATCCAAGGCGATCTGCTGTGCCAGCCAGGCACAGACCTCAACCCGCCAAACACGGTAGGCATGCCATGGACACTGGATATCCGCTTCATGGTGCGATGCAGCCCCGGCGATCAGTTCCCCATCGAGCGCGCAATTCGTGTGTATATCCTCGATGAATTCTTTGATGAGTACGGCTCAGCTGCTGCCATGCCCGAGGCCCCGCTTTTCGACGCAAAAGATACCCGCACCACCGCTTTCACCCCTGCTTTCCTAACTCGGCGATACGCCTCCGAGTGGAACCAGTGGGAAGCAGAGGACAAAGAGGAAAGCGACAAAGAACACAAACCCATCCTCTCCCCCACACCTGAAACACAGGTAGAGGCAGAAGAAGCTGCACCAACGGAAACCCAGCGCACTGGCTTGTCCGCGGGTACACCAACGAAGACAGACAACACTGCCCCGGAGGATGATCCGGCGACAAAGGATAAAGCGCAGGCCGAGAAGGAAAGGCGCTACACCTTCGGCACTCTTGGCGGACGGATTCGGGCATCCACTGGAATGCTGATCTTGGTCTTCGCGGTGCTGCTCATTCTGCGTGGCTTGACGTTGTCTTCGGGAGAAGATAGCGAAAAGAACTCTGGAATCCTTGCCCCACCGCGCAATCCTGAGCCGTCGTCCATTGTTGAGACGCCACAGCCACAAACACAAACAACCCAGGCACCGGCACAAACTACGCACGCGACCCCCACCGCCACCGTAGAGTCCGCACCCAACTCCACTGTGCCCACGTCAGAGCCAACGGATGTACCGACGAGTAACCCTCAACAGCCAAGGCAGAACACACCGGAACAAGATGAACCGGCGCAGCAGCAGGGTGCGGGGCCGACCCAGGAATCGTCGATAAGCGAGCCCGCTCGGCCGTAACTTGGCGGTGACTGCCCAGCGTGACACCCAGTTGGATAGCATGACACCCATGACTTCTGTCGGCCGCACGTTCACTCCAGACCGCACCCACCTCCTCGCGGTGGGTTTGATGACAGGTATCGGGCTCATTGCTATCTCATGGGCACCGCTCTACCTTGGCTGGGCCCTCATCTTCCCGGTGATCTTCACCATGTGGGTACTTAAGGCACGAACACATGTTGATGAGACTGGGATTGACATCACCTACCTCTTCCGCAAAAACGTAAAGATTCCATGGTATGAGTTCAAAGGCGTGTCTTTCCAAGGCATGAGCGCCAAAGCTGCCACCACAAATGGCAAAGAATTTCCCATGCCCGGAGTAACGTTCAATTCATTGCCGGAACTGTCTGAAGCCTCCCAAGGTCGCATCACCGACGTGATCACGGAAGCTGCTGAGGCAGCAGACGGAATGATGGAAGTCACCGACACCGAAGGCAACTCAGTACTCATGACAAAGGAAGAGTACGAAGCCCACGCGCAAGAAAACGCGGATACAGAAGAACAAGCAGACAAGGAGTAAGCACGTGCCCAACGCGATCCCTCTCCGTTCCCGGGTCACCACCGTCGGCCGACAAGCTGCCGGTGCGCGCGCTCTGTGGAAAGCAACCGGAACCAAAGACAACGAATTCGGCCGCCCGATCGTTGCGATTGTGAATTCTTACACCCAGTTCGTGCCCGGTCACGTGCACTTGAAAAATGTCGGCGACATTGTTGCTGAAGCAGTGCGTGAAGCTGGCGGCATTCCGAAGGAATTTAACACCATCGCCGTGGATGATGGCATTGCCATGGGCCACGGTGGCATGCTCTACTCCCTGCCGAGCCGAGAAATCATCGCGGACTCCGTGGAGTACATGGTCAACGCGCACACTGTTGACGCCATGGTGTGTATTTCCAACTGCGACAAAATCACACCCGGCATGCTCAACGCTGCGCTGCGTCTGAACATCCCGGCCGTCTTCGTATCCGGTGGCCCGATGGAGGCTGGCAAGGCTGTCATCGTGGACGGCATCGCCCAGTCCGGGAAGAAGACGAACCTCGTCGATGCGATTTCTATGTCCGCTAATGATGACGTGAGTGATGAGGACCTCGACCGCATTGTCGAATCCGCGTGCCCTACCTGCGGGTCTTGCTCCGGCATGTTCACCGCAAACTCGATGAACTGCTTGACGGAAGCGCTCGGGCTCTCCTTGCCGGGTAACGGCACCACGTTGGCTACACACACTGCTCGCCGTCGCCTGTTTGAACGCGCAGGCGCAGCGATCATGGACATCTGCCGCCGCTACTACGGTGAAGGCGATGAGACCGTGCTGCCCCGCAATGTGGCTACCCGCGAGGCCTTCCGCAACGCTATGGCACTGGACATGGCTATGGGTGGCTCCTCCAACACGATCCTGCACACCCTTGCTGCAGCACAAGAGGGTGGAATCAACTTTGACCTGAAGGACATTGACGAGCTCTCGCATGAGATCCCGTGCATCTCCAAGGTCGCGCCCAACGGTGACGCGCACATTGAGGATGTGCACCGCGCCGGCGGTATCCCCGCCATCCTGGGTGAGCTCAACCGCACCGGATTGCTCAACACTAACGTCCACTCCGTGGTCTACCCCACGCTCCAGGAATGGCTCGATGACTGGGACATCCGTGGAGGCAAAGCCACTGAGGAGGCCATCGACCTGTTCCACGCAGCCCCTGGTGGTGTCCGTTCCACCGAGGCGTTCTCCCAGTCCAACCGCTGGGACAGCCTGGACACGGACTCCGTCAACGGTGTAATCCACGACTTTGACCACCCGTTTAGCTCCGACGGCGGCCTGGTGGTTCTGCGCGGAAACCTCGCCGAGGACGGAGCCATTTTAAAGACCGCAGGTGTAGACCAAGAGCTGTGGGAATTCTCTGGTCCCGCCCGCGTCGTCGATTCCCAGGAACAGGCCGTGTCCATGATCCTGGCCCGCGAGGTTCAGCCCGGCGAAGTCGTAGTCATCCGTTACGAAGGCCCCGCCGGTGGGCCAGGTATGCAGGAGATGCTCCACCCCACCTCCTTCCTCAAAGGCGCAGGTTTGGGCAAGGTGTGTGCTCTCATCACTGACGGCCGATTCTCCGGCGGCACCTCTGGTCTGTCCATCGGCCATATTTCGCCGGAAGCCGCCCAAGGTGGACTCATCGGCCTGATTGAGAACGGTGACACAATCCGCATCTCCGTGCGTGATCGTGTCCTGTCACTCGAGGTAGATGACGAAGAACTTGATAAGCGCCGCACAGCGATGGAAACAAAGGACAATCCATGGACACCGAACCGCACACGTCACGTCACCAAGGCACTCAAGGCCTACGCTCGAATGGCAACATCAGCGGACAAGGGCGCCGTGCGCAAACTCGACTAGTTTTCCGCGTTCTGCTCATCGCGCTGGCCATCACGCTGGGCGCGGTAAACCTGTACGGCAGCTATCTCACGGCGTTTGATTCACGGCTGCTCGACGTCGGTGTTTTCCGCGATGCCGGCAATGCGTTCAGACACGGTCATCCGCTTTACGACGGCTTCCCGTCCCGCAGTGGATACGCCTTCATCTACCCACCCTTCGCGGCAGTTCTGTTCCTCCCTTTGACTGTCGGCGGGGAACTGTTTATGGACATCGTGTGGAACGCCACCATCGTCGCGTGCGTGGTGGGCATCATGGCCATGGCCTGCCACCGCTTGGGTATAAAAAACTGGCTATTTTGGGCAGTCACCTTGGGGGGATTTGCTACTTGCTTGGATATCATCCAGGCCAACCTGTACTTCGGCCAGATCAACGTCTTCCTGGTGTTCCTGGTCACCGCTGACGTACTTGGATACACCCCGAAGCCGATCCGCGGCCTAGGCATCGGTCTCGCCGCGGGTGTGAAAATCACACCGGCGGCCTACGCCATCATCTTCTTAGTGCGCAAGGATTGGTGGTCGCTCGGCCGGTCGGCTGGATTCTTCTTTGTCACCGTCATCCTGGGCTTCATTGCCCGCGCGGGTGAGTCCGTGGATTTCTGGACGAAGTACTTCTTCGAAACCGACCGCGGTGGCCGGGTAGACTACCCACATAACCAAGGCCTTGGTGGCCTGTTGTCGCGTGGTCCACTGAGCGTTGACGCGGTGGGCACTATCACACCGATTATCTTCGTCGCCTTCGCCGTTGCCACCATCTACGTGGCCTACCAGCTGGAGAAGCACAACCGTAGCGTCGAAGCACTCTTCCTGGTCGTTTTAGGAATTTCTATCGGCGGGCCATACGCCGTGTCGCACCACTGGGCTGGCGCAATTTTGATCCTTCCGATCATCCTGACGGTGCGCGAGGATGCCCTGAGGATACTTCTTTCTATCACCGCCGGCGCCTGGATTGTTCCGGGTTACATGCTCATTCCGGAAAGCGACCCCTCGAACGTGGCGTGGCGGATCTGGCTCACGGGCAATCTGATCGGCCTCATGGGTCTTACGGTGTTCATCGTGTACTTGATGTACACCGCATCCCCTGAGTGGCGTTTACAGGAACCACCACACAAGACCAGCGGCAGCCAGTCCGATGGCGGCGCCGATCCAGGCGCTGACACGCGGCCGACGCGCCCAACTACGGGAGTAGTCAACACCGAAGATCCCGGGGCCAGTGAACTGAACCACTAGGGCCATACCCAGCAGCACAACTGCAAGCCACGTGGCCGGATCCCAGTTGAATGGCGAAAACGTACCGGAAACAGCATCAAGCGCTACAACCCCGGTGGCAGCAACACCCACCATTGCTGCCACCGGGGTCATCAGACCCAGCAACAGGAAAACACCAGCCGCCAGCTGCATTGTCGACAACACAATCGCGAGGATGCGTGGCTCGTTGTGGTATGCCAACTGGTCTTGCAGTCCGGCCAACCCTTCATTCGTACCTAGCTGGAAGAAGGTTGCCACGGCGGTCAGTGTGAGCACCAGACCCAAAACAACGCGCAGAATCAGCAGTCCGAAATCGACCGTGCCACGGTCTACCCCGTCTGGTTGTGCCGTGGACGCGGGGGCTGTGTCCACGGCAGGGGTGGCCGGAGTTGCGCCGTCGTTAAGCAATGGCTGCTCAATGTGCCCCGTGGGTGCCGTCGCACCTGCAGCAACCGGTGGAGGCGTTTCGGCCTTTAGCTGGCCAGACCGTGCCGGCTTTTCCGTTTTCCCGGCGACGATCTTGATCGGCTCATCATTCGCCGCATGCCTTCCAAAGGTGAGACCCGCTGGCCCCTCCCCTTTCTTATCAGTGGAAGCAACCGAGGTTTCCGGTTTCAGAGCGGGCTCCGGTTTGGGCGCAGCTGGGAGAACCTCAGTGGGGGCTGCCTTGCCCGTGCGAGTGTAGATATTGGATTCCGCCGCGGACGGAATATCATCCAACGCGGAATCAAGCTCAAGATCAATGTCCACATCGTTGAGCTCGCGCGCACTTGGGCTCGATTGCTTACTGTTCGGGTTGTTTGGAGTACTTCCAGTTTGGTCCATGCACACCAATCTATGGCAGCACTCAACTGATTCCGGGGATCTTTCCCGCGTGTACGCCAAGCCACCACCGGAATCTGAGAGCTTTCTGGCCAAAAGGTTGAGTCAAGTCAACTAGAACCTGTCTGATACCCTCTATCGCGCACGTTTTTTCGATATTTAAAGGTTTTTCAAATGAATAAATCTCTAAAGGTGGCCCTAGCGCTCGTCGGACTCACGGTGGGTGCCGGCTTTGCTTCGGGCCAGGAAATCCTTCAGTATTTCCTCGCTTTCGGCTACCGCGGCATCATTGGTGCTGCCATCGCAGGCATCACCATCGCTGTCTTCAGTGCCTGGGTGTACCAGCTCGGCTCCTACTACATGGCTGATGACCACAGTGCGGTGTTCAAGAGCGTCTCTCACCCGTGGCTTGCCCGCTACATGGACGTGACCACGATGTTCACGCTGTTTTGTATCGGCTTTGTCATGGTGGCCGGTGCCGGCTCAAACCTGAACCAACAGTTCGGCTTCGACACATGGATCGGCTCCGCGATCATGGTGGTGCTGCTCATCGGTTCCGGCTTTTTGGATATTGACAAGCTGACCAACGTCATCTCCTTCATCACTCCCCTGCTGATCCTGTGCCTCCTGGGCGCGTTTGTGATCACGCTGATGAACATGCCGGACAATGCAGCAAGCCTGAATGAATTGGCTCAGACGAATACGCCTGCTTCCGGCACGTTCAACAACTGGTGGATCACCGCGTTGAACTACGCAACGTTGGTCATGATCATGGACTGCTCCATGATGCTCGTCTTCGCTGGTTCTCAGATGAATCCGGCTCAAGCAGGTAAGGGTGGTCTGCTTGGCGGAATCATGTTCGCTGTTTTGCTGATGATCCTCGTGTTCATCCTGTTCTTCAACATGGAACACATCATGGACGCCGATCTGCCATTGCTCATGGTCTTTTCCACGATGCACCCGGCAGTGGGCACCGTGGTGTCCATCGTGATCTACCTGATGATCTACAACACCGCGGTTGGTCTCTTCTATGCTCTCGGCCGTCGCCTGAGCCATGACAAGCCGCAGAAGTTCCGCACATACTACGGCATCGTTGTCATGATCGGTTTCGCGCTGTCCTTCATCGGCTTCGCAGATCTCATCGGCTGGGTCTACCCGTTGCTGGGCTACCTCGGCCTGATCCTCGGTGTTGTCATGGGCGTTGCCTGGTTCCGCGATCGCACCAACATCAAGGAGGAGACGGAGCGCCGTGAACGTTTGGCTGAGCTGGCTGAAACCGCACTCGATCCGGAGTTGGCGGACCTAACCCGCTCGGAGCGCGAGGAGGTAGAGGACTTGACCGCCGACTCGCATGTTGCTGACCAGGACCTGTGGCAGTCCGTCCAGGAGGAAGTCGCCGCTGATCTGGACGCAGATCCAGAGAGTGAATTCGACCTGAAGGAAGTCCCAGCGCTCGACCCCGAGTCTGAGCTCTACGAAGGTGCACCCGAAACTCAGGATGATGAGATTCAGTGGAAGGCCTACAAAGAGATGTACGAAACCGGGGAGTTCCCGGCCGTCAAGCCCGAGTCGAAGTAGCTTTTCGCTTATCGATGCCTTCCCCCAGCCCCCAATCCTTTTGCCGGGGCAGCAAATCCGATTGTTTTCTGCGGGCCTTAACTTTTTTGGATTGTGTGGGAACCGGCCCTTTGCCGCTGGTGAGGGCTATATTCCACACTCTCCTATGCGTGTAGCAGCGCGCATACCCTGTGGATAGTTTTTGAGTTATCCACAGGCTTTTTGGACCCTAGCTGCGCGTTTCTGGTTTTCGGTTTAGTGTGCGTGGCATGAATCCTTTTGCAGCACTAGTCGCGGGTCTCACCAACCCGATCGAGACCCTGGCATCCTTTGATGCCCAGGTCCTCCGCGATACCGGCTGCAGCCCTGCCCGTATTCGCGAATGGACCAAAGTTCACACGGTCTACTACGGGAAAACGAAGTTCACCCGCAAACAAGCCAACGCGATTACGGTGGCACGCTCGACTAAGAAGTCCTTGGATCAGCTTGCCTACATCGAGGGACAGTTAGTACCTATCGCTGACCCTGCTGAGAAGTGGCGGCTACGTTTAGCGTTGTTGTCGGTTCCGGGTGACTATAAAACGCTTCAGCGTCGGGCGAAGACCATCGTCCCGGAGGTGGATAAGCCTGCCCCGGAACCGGCGGTGGGGTTTGGGCGCTCACGTAAAAAGAGGCGCCCTATCATCATCACGGCTAGAGAAGAAGACGCAGCAGCTATCGAGTTCGCCTCACGCCAGGGCCTCGGCGATGGTCCTGCAGGCCCCCAGATGTACGAGAACTTAATGACCATCCTGGGTCTTCGCCCTGATGCTCAAGGTGAAGGGGATGCCGCCCCAGCGCGAGTTGCTCCGGCTGTTCCCCGCCCCTTGATCCTCATCCCACTAGAAGACCACATCACCATTGTGGGCGGTGACGGGGACGACACCATCTTGGGGTTGACTGATGGCACCACCATGACTGGAGCTGAGTATTTGGCTCAGAATTATGGGGATGAGTTGGAGGTGGCGGTGTTCCACCCGCAGGCAGGTGCGGTCAACCTGTATGACACTCAACGCTTCGCGAACCGGAAACAGCGCGACTTAGCACGGGCAACACTGCCGATCTGCCCGGTACCGGGGTGCCGGCATGCGGCTGATAACTGTCAGGTCCACCACATCAAAGCATGGTCGAGGGGTGGGCATACGAACATGAATAACCTGGCGATGCTGTGCCGCTATCACAACCGCACCAACGACGATGACCCCGCACACGCCCACCAAGGCCGGGTAGAAAATATCCGCGGTGTGCCAACCTGGCGCTCACCCCGGGGACACCTCGTGGCCAACACTGTCCACCCCTACGGAGCCATGACACTGCTCTACGGAAGATAAGCGGACACCTCACACCTCATGCTGAAAGCCAGCAACAGCTGGTCTTTCGCCATGCCTAAAAAGAGTTGGTTTGACTATCGCGAAGCACCCACAGCAAAACCGCAGGTCGAGGACCGCTGTGCGGGGCGAAAGTCAAACCGGCCCATCAACGCCACAGGCCCCGGCAACCAGGAACGGCTGGCCGGGGCACGGGTGCGTCGAAAAGCTAGTCGGCGAGCTTCTTTGCGATGATCTCGTTGATGGACTTCGGATCCGCCTTGCCCTGCGTTGCCTTCATCACGGCGCCAACGATGGCACCGGTGACCTTGGTGTTGCCGGCCTTGTACTTCTCCACGATGTCCGGGTTAGCAGCGAGCGCTTCATCAACCGCTGCTTCGATGGCGCCGTCATCGCGGACTACCTCGAGGCCACGCTTAGCCACGACCTCGTCGACATTACCCTCGCCGGCAATGACACCGTCGAGCGCCTGACGTGCGAGCTTGGTGGTGAGCTTGCCTTCCTTAACCAGTGCCACAACGCGAGCGACATCAGCCGGAGTTACGCCCAGTGCGTCAAGTTCAGTGTCGGCCTCGTTGGCCTTTCCGGCGATGTAAGACACCCACCATGCACGTGCCTCATCCGGCGTGGTGCCGGCCTCAACCGTGTCAACAATGAGGTCGAGCGCACCAGCATTAACCAGATCGCGGAATCCCTTCTCCGGCAGCTGCCACTCCTCCTGGATGCGTGCGCGACGCACCCACGGGAGCTCCGGCAACGTTGCGCGGATCTCTTCGACCCACTCCGGCTTCGCAATCACGGGCGGCAGATCCGGGTCGTTGAAGTAGCGGTACTCGCTGGCTTCTTCTTTCGGGCGGCCCTTGGAAGTAGAACCATCTGTTTCCTGGTAGTGGCGAGTTTCCTGAACGATCTCCCCGCCTGCCTCTAGCACAGCAGCATGACGCTGCATCTCGTAGCGCACTGCCTGCTCGACGGACTTCAGGGAGTTGATGTTCTTGGTCTCCGTACGAGTACCGAACTTCTCCTGGCCCTTCGGACGCAGAGAAACGTTGGCATCGCAACGCATAGAACCCTGATCCATACGGGCATCAGACACACCGAGGGCCTTCACCAGTTCACGCAGTGCACCCACGTACGCGCGGGCAACTTCCGGGGCGCGCTCCCCTGCGCCGATAATCGGCTTCGTCACGATCTCAATGAGTGGCACACCCGCACGGTTGCAGTCGACCAGTGAAGCCGTCGCACCGGAGATCCGGCCCGAAGCCGAACCCAGGTGGGTCAGCTTGCCCGTGTCTTCCTCCATGTGGGCGCGTTCGATGTCGACGCGCCACTCCGTGCCGTCATCAAGCAGAACATCCAAGTAACCGTCGTATGCGATCGGCTCATCGTACTGCGAAATCTGGTAGTTCTTCGGCTGGTCCGGGTAGAAGTAATTCTTGCGGGCAAAGCGAGAAGACTCGGCGATCTTGCAGTTAAGAGCTAGGCCAATCTTGATGGCCCACTCCACGCCCTTGGCATTCACCACAGGAAGTGCGCCAGGTAAGCCCAGCGACACCGGGTCGATGTTCGTGTTCGGCTCCGCACCAAAGTGCGCGGAGGAGGTGGAGAACATCTTCGTCTCGGTAGAGAGCTCGACGTGCACCTCAAGGCCCATTACTGGGTCATACTTTTCCAGTACCTCGTCGTAATCCATCAGGTCGTACGCAGTCATAGTTGACCAGTGTAATGCCCTTCTGCTGACGCCGAGACGATAGCTCCGGTTACCAGTTCTTCTTGTCCTTTGCGCGGAAAATGAGCGCGAGAACCGCACCGGACAGGTTGTGCCACACAGAGAACACTGCGCCAGGCAGAGCAGCCAGTGGGCTGAGGTATGCGGTAGCCAGCGTTGCTGCCATGCCGGAGTTCTGCATACCCACCTCAACGGCCATGGTGCGTGAGGTCGCCTCCGACTGGCCGGTGATTTTGCCGGTGAGGTAGCCAAGCACGTAGCCGAGCGTGTTGTGCAGGATCACCGCAATGAGGACGATGAGGCCCGCTTGCGCGAGCTTGTCGCGAGAGCCCGCAACCACGATGGCAACGATCATCGCGATTGCCGTCACAGACACCCATGGGAGCGTCGGAAGAATCTTTTCGACGAACTTTGGAGCCAGGAAACGCACCAACAGACCCAACCCCACAGGCAGAACAACCATCTTCAGGATCGACAGCGCCATCGGTCCAGCGCTGACATCCATGTGCTCACCGGCCAGCCACAGTGTCAGCAGTGGCGTGAGCAGCGGTGCCAGCAGTGTGGACACGGACGTCATGGTCACAGACAGGGCGACGTCACCCCGTGCCAGGTAGGACACCACGTTGGAGGAAGTACCACCAGGGGCACAACCAACGAGGATCACGCCCGCTGCAACTTCCGGCGGGAGGCGCAACGCCCACGTCAATACGACGGCAGCCAATGGCATGATGACAAACTGCGCGACCACACCGATGACCACTGGCAAGGGATTCTTCGCCACAAAGACGAAGTCCTTACCCGTCAATGTCAGGCCCATACCGAACATGACAATGCCCAACAGCCACGTTGTCCATCCTGAAATCGGCGCGACAACGTTGGGTGCGGCGAAACCAATGACACCACCGGCGATCACCAAGAGAGGAAAGCCGAGTGTCGCGATGAAGGCTGAACGCTCTTCATTGCGTTTGTTCTGTTCAATCTTCGTCGATTCCATACAGTGGACCATAACTCTCACTGTGTGAAACCTGTGCTTTGGGGGTCAACTTCACCTCGTACGCATAAAAGCAAGCTACATTGAACACATGTGGACCGATGAAGTGCAAAAACTAAAACAAGAACGTAGCGCAGTGATTTTGGCGCACAACTACCAAATCCCGGAGATTCAAGACATCGCTGATTTCACTGGCGACTCATTGGCACTGTCCCGCATCGCCGCAGAAACCGACGCAGACGTCATTGTGTTTTGCGGCGTGCACTTCATGGCCGAAAGCGCCAAGATCTTGAGCCCGGACAAGACCGTGCTCATCCCTGATGCGGACGCCGGGTGCTCCCTGGCAGATTCCATCACGGCTGAGCAACTCCAGCAATGGAAGGAGGAATTCCCCGATGCCGTTGTGGTCAGCTACGTGAACACCACGGCAGACGTGAAAGCACTCACCGATATCTGTTGTACATCTTCCAATGCAGTAGAGGTCGTTGCATCCATTGATCCGGACACAGAGATTCTTTTCTGTCCTGACCAGTTCCTTGGCGCTCACGTGAAGCGTGAAACAGGCAGGGACAACATGCACATCTGGGCCGGCGAATGCCACGTCCACGCCGGCATTAACGGCAAGCAGCTAGCTGATCAAGCTGCTGCTCACCCGGATGCGCCACTGTACATCCACCCTGAGTGCGGCTGCGCAAACTCCGCGATTTTCCTGGCTGGTGAAGGCGTGATCGATCCCGAACGTGTACACATGCTGTCTACCGGCGGCATGCTCGACCAGGCTACACAGGACACACAGGGCACCGTGCTCGTCGCCACTGAAGTAGGCATGCTTCACCAGCTGCAGTTGAAGTCCCCGAACACCGACTTCCAGCCAGTGAACCCTCAGGCTTCGTGCTCGTACATGAAGATGATCACTCCGGAGAAGCTTGTGGCGAGCCTGCGTGACATGAAGGATGAAGTAACGGTGCCAGAAGACATTGCAGCCAAGGCGCGACAGTCGCTGGAACGTATGATCGCCATCGGTAATCCAGGCAGTGGGGAGTAATTCAATGCAGGGTTTGAACAAAGAAGCCACGATACAACTCATCCGACTTGGGCTTTCAGAAGATTTCGCTCACGGGCCGGATGCTACCTCCGAAGCGACCGTCGATACGGGCGCACAGCTGACCGCATCCCTCATCCCCCGCCAACCAGGTGTCGTTGCTGGGCTCGACGCCGCACGGTGGACATTCAATGAGGTCTCCCCCGCCATCACAGTGGACATCCATGCATCTGACGGCGACACTGTCGCACCCGGTGACCACCTAGCCACTATCTCTGGCCCAGCCCGCGCCATCCTGTCAGCGGAGCGCACCGCCCTGAATTTGCTCACCTACGCCAGTGGTATTGCCACCCACACCAATCAGTGGGCCCAGGAGCTCGTTGGAACGCACGCCCGTGTGCGGGACTCCCGGAAGACGCTGCCCGGCTACCGTGACCTTGCTAAGTACGCTGTGCGCTGCGGTGGTGGCGTGAATCACCGCATGAGCCTGGGGGATGCCGTGCTCATTAAGGACAACCACGTCGCCAGCGTGGGGAGTGTCGCCGAAGCTTATCGACGCACCGTGGAAGCCTTCCCCCACCTCCCCCGCGAAGTCGAGGTGGATGATCTTGCGCAACTAGAGCAGGTGCTCGTATTCGAGCCAGACCTGGTCATGCTGGACAACTTTAGTGTGGAGGGGACGCGGGAGGCCGTCGATAAGCGAGATGCGATGTCGGCTGCAACGAAGCTGGAATCCTCGGGTGGTCTCACGCTTAGTGTTGCCCGCGCCTATGCGGAGACGGGTGTGGATTATCTTGCTGTCGGCGCACTCACGCACTCCGTAACCGTACTGGATATCGGGCTGGACGCGATCTAACGGCGACGGAGATTCGCCTCAAGGGCCGTCTTCACCTCGGGCCACTCGGTGTCCAAAATCGAATACACGCAGGTGTCGCGCACGAGTCCGCTCTTGAGGATCTTGTGGCGGCGCAGCACACCGTCCAGTTTCGCACCGAGGCTCTCAATGGCCGCACGCGACTGGCGGTTCATGTAGTGCGTGCGGATCTCCACACGCAAGCAGCCAAGCTCCTCGAAGGCGCGCTGCAGCAACAGCAACTTCGCCGCTTTGTTGATCGGGGTGCCCTGCGCTTCTTTAGCCAACCAAGTCGAGCCGACCTCGATGTTCCTATTCGTGGGGTCCGGGTGGAAGAAGGTAGTCACACCGATCGCTTGCGCCTCTGGATTCACAATTGCCCAGGGTGCGCGGGTCCCCTGCCCCTGCTGCGCCAACAGGTCGTCAATGTAAGCGGGTACGCCCTCCGGCGTGGGGATGTGGTCCTGGTACCACAGTTCCGAGAGATCTCCCACGTGGGCGGCGAGGGATTCCGCATGCTCGTGGCTCAGCGGCTCTAACGTGACCCACTCGTTGGACATGGCGGGAGTATCGCAAAAATTCATCAGCCGAACATAGCACGCGCAGTTTTGTACCGGTGCTCCGGCACACGCTTCAGCGTGCCCACAGCTGCTTCTAGCGGGACTAGATCAATGTTCTCACCGTGCAGAGCCACGGACATACCGAACTTGCCCTCGTGCGCGGCGCGTGCTGCGTGGACGCCGTAACGAGTGGCCAGCACGCGGTCATAGGCCGTGGGCGTACCACCGCGCTGGATGTGGCCCAGAACCGTCGTGCGTACGTCATAGCCCAGGCGCTTGTGAATCTCATCGCCGATGATCTGGCCCATGCCCTTGAAGGTCTTGTGACCAAACTCGTCTTCCTCACCCAGGCCGGCATCCATCGTGCCTTCCTTCGGCACAGCACCCTCGGCCACGACGATGATGCCGTACTTCTCCCCCATCTGGAAACGACGTTCCATCGCCTTGCAGATGTCCTCAATGTCGAAGGGGTCCTCCGGGATCACCGTGTAGTGCGCACCGCCAGCCATACCGGCGTGCAGCGCGATCCAGCCGACGTGGCGGCCCATCACCTCAACGATGAGGATGCGGTTGTGAGACTCCGCCGTGGTGTGCAGGCGGTCAATCGCATCCGTAGCCACGGATACTGCCGTGTCAAAGCCGAAGGTGTAGTCCGTGGCATTGACGTCATTGTCAATCGTCTTCGGCACACCCACCACTGGAATGCCATTGTCAGAGAGGAATTTCGCCCCCTTAAGCGTACCCTCACCACCAATGGCGATGAGCGCGTCCACTCCCGCATCTGCAAGATTCTCCTTGATTTGATCAACCCCGGCCTTGAACTTGTCCGGGTGCAGGCGGCCCGTACCCAAGATGGTGCCACCGCGCAGCAGGATGGAATCCATATACGCGTCGTCGTAGAGGTCTTCGCGCAGATCATCCATGAGGCCCACCCAGCCATCACGGTAGCCCACCACCGTGGAACCAAACTCGGAGCTCGCGGTGCGGACGATACCGCGGATAACAGCATTCAGGCCGGGGCAATCGCCTCCGGAGGTCAGTGTGGCAAGACGCATGAACCCCAGACTAGCGCGATTATGCCGACATGTCCGCGACGGCCTGTTTTCTCCCCGCAACCAGTGCCAAAGAAGCAAATGCCCCCACGATCATCGCGGCAGTCGGGAGAACCAGCGCCTTGCCAGCCGTGGTGTCGATCGCACCAGAAGCCAACACTGTGCCCACCAGAGCAACGCCGAGCACGCTGCCCACCTGACGGGCGGTGTTGTACAGCCCCGATGCCGCACCAGTCTGATGTTCTGCAATGCCCCGCATGGTCACCGCGGCATTGGGTGCCCACACGAAAGCACCACCAACTCCCAGCAAAGCCGTTACCACGAGGAAGCACCACACCCCTGCCGAAGCCTGAATGAGTGCAATAGCCAGACCGATGCCGACGGCAGAGACCCCGAAACCAATGACACACAGCCGACCAGGATCGCGTCGATCCGTCAGATATCCAGCCACGGGCGTGAGCACGAATGCCAACACAGACATGGGTGCCGTGATTAAACCCGACTGGCTCGGCGTTGCGCCGGCGACTGTCTGCAGCCAGTACATCAGCGGGATGAACATTGACGCGACGGTAAAGCCCATCGCGGCCACGCCGACGGCGCCCAGGGTGAAAGAACGATCGCGGAGCAGGTCCACGGGCAAGAAGCCTTCGTCTGTTCCCCGTCGCGCGGAGAGCACGAGCAAACCCAAGAAGATCACACCCATGGTTACGGAAATCCACTTGCTGAATTGGATGCCGTAGACCAAGCAACCGAGCCCGCCGAAAGACAACAGAACCGGAAGGAGGTAAACGGGTTGGTTGCTGGAAGGCAGCCTCGGTAAGGCAATGAGCCCCGCGATAAGCGCTATGGCACCCAGCGCCGCCTGCGCAAGAAATGCCGCGCGCCAGCCGGAGAATTCTGCGATCGCGCCGCCCACAACCGGACCGATGAGTGAGGCCACCGAGCCGATCACTCCCCATGCAGCAAAGGCGCGCCCCTGTTTATCCTCACTGAATACCCGCGGGATGAGGCCGAAAGCTTGTGGCAGGAAGAGCGCCGCACCAAAGCCTTGGAGTCCGCGGGCTGCGACCAAGGTGGCAAACGACCACGACAAGCCAGCGAAAACTAGGGCCGCGACGTAAACCGCCAGCCCAATAAGGAACACGCGCCGTTGCCCATGCGCATCCCCCAAGCGCCCCGACGCCGGCATGGGCGCAACCGTGCACAGCAAGTAGACGCTGGTGAGCCAGACGGCATTTCCAACGTCGAAAGGCAAGAGCGGCGTGATCACGGGCATGAAACCCTGATCAATGAGGACGAGAAAATACCCCGCAGCAAGAGCTGCGAGGGTATTCCAGGGGTTAACGGCCGGTTTCATAGGCTGCTGCCACTCGGTAGAGCCGCTCGTCGGCGAACGCCGGCGCGATGAGTTGCAGGCCAACCGGCAGACCCGTATCAGAGGCGGTGCCCGCCGGGACAGACATGCCCGGCAGGCCAGCCAGGTTCAGTGGCAGGGTGAACAGATCGAAGTTGTACATGGCCAACGGATCATCGATCTTGTCCCCCAGCTTGAACGCCGTCGTCGGCGTCGCCGGGCCCGCGATGATGTCCACCTGCTCGAAAGCCTTGGCAAAGTCCTGCGCGATGAGCGTACGAATGCGCTGCGCCTGCAGGTAGTACGCGTCGTAGTAACCAACCGACAGGGCGTACGTACCCAGGATGACGCGACGCTTCACCTCATCGCCGAAGCCCTCACCACGGGTGAGCGCCATGACCTCTTCCGCGGAGTTCTTGCCGTCGTCACCGACGCGCTTGCCGTACCGCATGCCGTCGAAACGCGCGAGGTTAGAGCTGACCTCCGAGGTCTGAATGATGTAGTACGCACCCATGACGTGCTCGAACGTCGGGCAATCAACCTCGAAGATCTCTGCGCCCTGGGCTTCGAGCTGCGCGATTGCCTTATCCACGGCCTCCACAACCCCCGCCTGCACCCCCTCACCGGAGAACTGCTTCACACGGCCAATCTTCACACCGGTGAGATCGCCGGAAGCGCCCTGCTTCGCGGCTTCCACAACAGCGCTGACCGGGCGATCAACGCTGGTGGCGTCGAACTCATCGTGGCCGGCAATAATCTCGTGCAGCAGTGCCGTATCCAGCACATTATTGGCGCACGGGCCTGCCTGGTCAAGGGAGGACGCATTGGCGATCATGCCGTAGCGCGACACCGCACCATAGGTCGGCTTCACACCCACCGTGCCGGTGAGCGATGCTGGCTGGCGGATCGACCCACCGGTATCCGTACCAATGCCCAGTGGTGCCTGGCCAGCAGCCAGTGCTGCAGCCGTACCACCACCGGAGCCACCCGGTGTGCGGTCCAAGTCGTGCGGGTTGCGGGTCACCTTGTAAGCGGAGTTCTCCGTAGAAGATCCCATGGCGAACTCATCCAAGTTGGTCTTGCCTAGGATCGGGATCTTCGCGGCGCGGATCTTGGACACAATTGTCGCGTCGTAGGGGCTCATGTAGCCCTCAAGCATCTTGGATGCAGCGGTCGTCGGCGCATCCGTGGTAACAAACAGGTCCTTCAGCGCCAGCGGGACACCAGCCAGTGGGGATGCCGGGGCTTCACCGGCCTTCACAGCAGCATCCACTTCGTCGGCAACAGCGAGTGCTTCCTCCGCACCCACATGCAAGAACGCGCCGATCGTCTCATCGGTCTCCGCAATGCGGTCGAGGAAGGCCTGGGTCACCTCGCGGGAGGTCACCTCACCTGCCTGAATCTTCTCGGCCAGCACGTGCGCCGGCAGGCTGGTCAGCCCTTCTGCGGGAATGGTGTACTCGGTCATCTACTGCTCCTCCCCCAGAATCTGCGGAACCATAAAGCGGTCTTCCTCAACCTCCGGCGCCTGGTCCAGCGCCTGCTCCTGCGTCAATGTCGGACGCACAACATCCTCACGCATGCCAGCATCAATTGAGTGCGGGTGGCTCATCGCCTCAACACCGTCGGTGTCTACAGCCTGAACCGCTGAGACGGCCTCAACAATCGTGTCCAATTGGCCTGCGAGCTGGTCCAATTCCTCTTCGCTCACGGCAATACGCGCCAGTCGTGCAATGCCTGCGACCTCCTCACGGGAGATTCCTGAGGCTTCAGCCACGGTGCCCACCTTCTTAAAATCATTGGTATTAGTCTCGGTCGCCCTTATACTACGGCAGCACCCCAATTGAATTTCAACGAGACGAGATGTCATGTCCTACCTGATCCGTGTTGTCCTTCCAGACACCCCCGGCAGTCTTGGTGAGCTCGCCGAGGCTTTCGGAATGGTCGACGCCAATATCAAGTCCGTAGACATCGTGGAATCAGTTTTTGCCGGCGATGCCGCAATGGTGACCGACGACATTGTGGTGGAACTTCCCACCGGCGTCATGGTTGATTCCCTCATCACCGCCGCCGCATCCGTCAAGGGTGTTGAGGTGGATTCCATCCGCCCCTTCACCGGCCGCGTTGATCGCCGCGAGCAGGTGCAAATGCTCGCTCGCGTGGCCCACCAGGTCCACGATCTGCCCGCCGCGATGGAGGAGCTCGTCTCCGTCATGCCCATGGCGTTGACGTCGTCCTGGGCTGTGGTCCTCCGCGAAACCGCCACCGGCAGCGAGCGTGTCGCCGCATCCCAGGCCGCGCCCGGTGATGATGGTTCCGCACCCCAGCTTATCGACGTCTCCCATGCCCGCATCCTCCGCGATGACACCGACACGTGGGTCCCCGATGCCTGGTGGCTCCTCGACTCCACCCTGGCCATCACGCCCCTGGGTACCACTGGCCTCTACATGGTGGTCGGCCGTACAGGCGGTCCGGACTTCCTCGCTTCCGAGGTCAGCCACATCGGCGACCTCGGCGCCATCGTGGGAGCCTTGGTCCGCTAAACAGCACCCTCCACCCCCTTTGACTCGTGCGCGCTTCGGCGCGCTTTTTCTCTTTCACGCTTGACAGATTGCCAGTGATTCCGTATTTCTAGAGTCATGCAACAGGAAATTTCCATTTCCCATGAAACCGATACAACGATCCTGGAGCGCCTGAAAGCTCTCGAGTCCCGAGTCGCTGCCCTCGAATCCTCCCCCACTTCATCGTCTTCGGGAGATTTCTGGGTCGTGGACCAGATCCAGTGCTCGAACTCTTCCGATCACGACCATCATGGATCCGTCGTCTTCGGAGGTGCCGTCACACTTGACGGCCGGGAGTACGCGTACCAATGGGAACGCAGCGCCGACTACCTCACCGGCCGCGAGTGGAACGAGTACATTCACCGCATCGCCGCGATCGCACATCCAGTCCGAGGCGCTATCCTCCGCCGACTCTTGGTGGCGCCCGCAACAGTCGCCGAGCTTGTCGACGAAGCCCTTGTTTCCTCCACCGGCACCGCCTATCACCACATTGGCGCCCTTCAGAGCGCCGGCTGGATTGCCAAACTCGACGGCCGCTACGAAGTCAGGTCTTCCCGTGTCATTCCCCTATTGACCATCATTGCCGCCGGAGAGGACCACTAATGCGCCAGCAATATATCCGCCGCATCGCCGTAGGCGTCCCCGCTGCTCTGGCCACTCTTTCATTACTGCTCTATTTCGGCCCTCGCCCCATCGATTCCGCTACAGACCACACTGGCGACGACACAATTACATCGGTGCTCGTCGCCCACGCCCCCAAGGGGTACCACCAACTCGCCGGATTCATCTACGACGGTGGCGAGGTCCGCTTCGGCGGCCTGGGAGCCGACCAACACACCGAGTTCGAGATCGGTTCCCTGACCAAGACTTTCAACGGCGAGCTGGCCCGCCAACAAATTGAAAATGGCTCCCTTCGCCTGGATACCCAAGTCCAAGACATTATCGATGCTGCAGGAACCCCAATTGCTGATGTCACCATTAAGGAACTACTCAATCACACCTCCGGCCTATCCAGACTGGAAGGCGTGGGCTTTGCCAACCTAGTGCTGTCCCTGCTCCGCAATGGCGGCAATCCGTACAAGGATGCCACCCCGAACGACATTCTGGAAGCTGCCAAGCAAGCAGAACTCAAAAATCGTGGCGAAGAAAACTACTCCAATTACGGTCACGCCCTTCTCGGACAGCTCCTCGCTGTCAACGCTGACACTCCCTATGAAGAGCTGTTGCGCACCCGGATCTTCGAGCCAGCCGGAATGGCCTCGACTTTCCTCGCCATGCCGGGCACCGTCGACGGCCACCCACAGGGTCTCACTTTCAACGGCCGTAAAGCCGAGCGTTGGGATATGAACGGATGGGCTCCCGCAGGCGCCATCCGTTCCACTGCACACGACATTGCCAAGTATGTCGACTGGGTTGTCGCACACGGTGGCCCGGAGCTCGGCTGGGCGGATTTTGAGGAAGACGACACAACATATATCTTCCACAACGGCGGAACCGGCGGATACAGCACAATGCTCGTCTGGGACCCAGAATCACCACATCCTCGCGCCGCATTCGTCGCTAATTCGAGTGAAGCCGACGTCGACGACCTTGGAATTGAACTGGTAAAAGGTACGCGCCCATGATCAGCCTAATTGTCATTCTAGTCTTGCTCGGGTTATCGACGTTCAGCTTGATGCGCAAGAAGAAGCCATTCATTGGTTTCTTGGATGCAGTTGTCACATCCCTCGTAGTGGTTCTCATCGCCCGAGGGATGAGTTGGAATGAATCCATCCCGATCCTTGTCTGGTGGCTCTTCGCGGCTTGGGCAGCCATCCTCGTGGGCCTCCAATCAGCGAGTCTGTTGACCCAAGAAGGTACAACCGAATCCAACGGTTAGCAGCCAACTATCCTTGTGAACATGAACGATATGGAAAAGCTCTACGAGTCTGCGGCGAAGCTGCAGAAAGTGGCGCCAGATGCCGTACTCGTCGGAGGAAGTGCGGCCGTTTTCTACGCTGGCCACCGCATGTCGTTCGATCATGATCACGTGATCCAGAACCTTCAAGGACGGTACGACGCAGTTCTTGAATCGGTTATGGCGCTCGAGGGCTGGACTACCGATCCACGCGCTTCCAAGCCGCCAATGACGATTATGGGCAGTCTCGATGACTATCAAGCTGGTCTTCGTAACTTACGACGCAAAACCCCATTAGAGATCGAAGAGATCACTCTCCCATCGGGGGACACCCTCCGGATTCCTACAATTGCCGAAGTCCTACGCACAAAGGCCTTTCTCATCGTTCGTCGAAACCAAGTGCGCGATTATCTCGACGTAGCTGCCGTTAGCTCCCAATTAGGCATCAAGACAGCCTGCAAGATTCTTTCCAACATCGATTCGTACTACTCCGAGATGACCGAAACCGATGGTTCAGTGCTTTCCGAGCTGATCTTCATGTTGGCGGCACCGAATCCTGCAGACACCCGGAATCGAGATTCGCTTGCGAACTACAAGGGTGTTTCAGCCGATTGGAATTCATGGTCACGGGTAGAAGCCACGTGTAAGGAGTTGGCTGCATGTCTCACGTAATTCGTCCGCAGATGTTCCGAAACGTCTCGGCATCGCCAAAGGATCCGATCTCCTCGTGGCCCTACGAGGTGTACGCCGCCACCCTGCAATACGGCAATGTTTTTGACTGGCGGGTCTTCGCCGAGGAAATCCGTCGGGACCCATGGGGCGAGGTGGCAGAGCTCATGAACAGTGTCGTCCATGAGCTTCCCAATTTGGATGCTTCCCCACTCTTCTTCCTCATTCTGGGGCAGGCCCGTGGGGATGAAGAGATCTTCTTCAAGTCGCTGCCTGGGCGCGACAACGACTATGAAGCCTGGTGATTCGGTCTAAATCTCGCCGGTTTCCAGCAGCTGTTCAAACTGGGCTTCGTCCAAGATGGTGATGCCCAGGTCGCGTGCTTTCTCCTCCTTGGAACCGGCGTTCTCCCCCACCACGACGTAGTCGGTCTTCTTCGACACCGAACCCGACGCCTTGCCACCGCGGGACAGGATTGCCTCCTTGGCGCTGTCGCGGGAGAAGTTCTCCAGCGTTCCGGTGACCACGATGGTCAGGCCTTCAAGCGTTTGGGGTGCTGCGTCCTCGACGGAATCTTCCATGGTCACGCCAGCAGCGGCCCACTTATCCACGATGTCCACATGCCAGTCAATCTCAAACCAATCCTTGAAGGACTCGGCGATGATCGTGCCGACACCGTCGGTCTCAGCAAGGTCTTCTACCGAGGCTGCACGCAGCGCATCCATGGACTTGTAGCGCGCCGCCAAAGACCGCGCCGCCGTCGGACCAACATGGCGGATCGACAAGGCCACCAGCACGCGCCACAGGTCAGTGGTCTTTTTCTCCTGCAGGTTGCTCAGGAGCTTCTTACCCGACGCATTCACCGTGCCCTTCTGGGTGGTGTACACACTGGATTTTGCCAAGTCGTCGACGGTGAGGTCGAAAAGCGTGGATTCGTCGATAAGCACTCCCGATGCGATGAGATCATGCGCACCCTTCTCGCCGAGAGCTTCGATGTCGAAGGCCCCGCGGGAACCGATGTATTCCAGGCGCGCGCCGAGCTGCGCCGGGCACGAGCGGGTGTTCGGGCAACGCCAATCCGCATCGCCTTCCTTCGCGGGCGCGAGCTCCGTGCCACACGCCGGGCAATCCTTGGGGAACACGAACTCGCGCTCAGTGCCGTCACGCAGACCGGCGACCGGGCCGAGGACCTCCGGAATAATCTCGCCGGCCTTACGTACCACCACCGTGTCACCGATGAGCACGCCTTTGCGTTTGACCTCCGTCTGGTTGTGCAACGTGGCCATCGCAACCGTGGACCCGGAGACGAACACCGGTTCCATCACGGCATACGGCGTAGCGCGACCCGTACGACCAATGGACACCTCAATATCCAGCAGCTTCGTGGTCACTTCCTCCGGCGGGTACTTGTACGCGATCGCCCACCGTGGCGCGCGCGATGTGAAACCGAGCTGCCGTTGTGTGGCTAGGTCATCGACCTTGATCACCACACCGTCCATCTCGTGGATGGCATCATGGCGGTGATCAGCCCAGTAAGTGACCGCGTCCTGGACCTCCTGCGCGGTCGAAGCCTTCTTGGTGTATTCGCTAACGGGCAGACCCCAGGACGCAAGCTTCTCGTACGCCTCATGCTGGGAGGTGAGCTCCACACCCTCGCGCGCGCCAATGCCGTGGCAGATCATGCGCAACTTACGCTTGCGCACCGCCTCCGGGTCCTTCTGGCGCAGGCCACCAGCTGCGGTGTTTCGCGGGTTGGCAAACGGCTTGCCGCCCTCCTTCTGGCGCAGTTCATTGAGCTCCGGGAAGTCCTCCGGGCGGATGAACACCTCACCACGGACTTCCACCAGTGCCGGTGCGTCGCCTTTAAGCTCGTGCGGGATGTCCTCAATAACCCGGGCGTTGGCGGTGATGTCCTCGCCCACGCGACCGTCCCCACGCGTGGCAGCGCGGACGAGTGTGCCATTCTCGTAGACCAGGTCGATGGACACGCCGTCGATCTTCAGCTCCGTCAGGTAGGGTCCGGGGGTTTTGGCCAGCCATTCCGCGAGCTCTTCGGCTGAGAACACGTTGTCCAAACTGGTCATCGGCTCAAGGTGCTCAACATCCGCGAAGGCCGAGTCCGTCACCGCCGCACCGACTTCCTTTGTCGGCGAATCCGGCACCGCCAGCTCTGGGTGTTCTGCCTCCAGTTTCTGGAGGGCCCGGAACATCTCATCGAACTCCGCGTCCGTAATCACCGGGTCGCCGTTGTAGTACAGGTCTCGGTGGTGGCGGACCTCCTTGGCCAGTTCATCCCACTCGCGGAGGAGATCCTTATCGATGCTGCCGTTATTCTCAGTCACGCTGCCCCAGTGTAGATACGCAGAAACGGGAACCACCCAAGGACTCCCCTACTCACCACTCCGGATTGTTCACATCCACGCCCTCAGTCGCAGCATGCTTTTCGACGAGCTCCAGCAGGTATTCCTGCGCCCCCTTGTACGCCTCGTGGAAGCGCTCATCACCGACATACATGCGCGCCAGGATGAGCTGACGGGACGGGGTGACCTCGTACCACTGCCCGATCATCTCTCGGTGGCGAGCGACGAGCGCGGAGGCTTCCTCAGAGCCAGCCTCCACCCCAGCGTCTCGTGCAGCAACCAGATCCGCGGCGAAGGCCTCCTGGTCGCGTTGTAGCTGGGCGAAGTCGTCTTCACCCATCTGCGCCAGTTTCTCTTGGGACTGCGCCCATTCGGCAGTATCACCCCAGCGTTCCTCGGCTTCCGCCTGGTATTCCGGCATTTTCTCCCCGAGGTATTTCTTCATTGCGTCCATGTTGATCTGTCCTTTCACAGTTTCATTAATAAGTTCATCCACCGCCTTGATCTGCTCGTTCACAGCAGCAAGCCGTTGAGCCAACTCGGCGCGGTGGTGGTTCAGGGCGGATCGGAGGGTGTGCGAGGGGGCGTCGATAAGCTCGGCGATGCTTTCCAGCGACATGCCCACGCCGCGGTAGAGCGCGATGGCTGCGCAGCGTTCCACGTCAGCATCTGAATACATCCGGTACCCGCTGTAGGTACGGGCTGGCTCCAACAAACCGCGCGCCTCCCAATGCCTTAGCGCTTTAGTGCTCAGGCCGAGCATGTCGGCCATTTCTCCGATCGTGTAATCACCCATGGCACTAGTGTGAACGTTGACCTTGGGGCAAGGTCAAGATGTGGGTGTCGCGTCGCTCATTAGAATGAGCACCATGCCTACATTCGACGCGTCGCGGATGCTCTCCTTCGACCTTGAAACCACCTCGGCGAATCCGCTGGAGGCACGCATTGTTACCTCTGCACTCGTGCGTATCGACGGTCGCGAGGTCACCGCCACCGAACACCTCGCCGACCCTGGCGTGGAGATCCCTGAACAGGCCGCTGCGATCCATGGCATCTCTACGGAAAAGGCCCGCGCGGAAGGTCGCCCGCATAGTGAGGTATTGAAGGAGACCGTGGACACCATCAAGCAGGCCTGGGACGACGGTTTCACCCTGATCGTGTTCAATGCACCGTACGACCTGACGGTGCTGCGCGCGTTGACCGGCGATTTCACCGTGACTGGCCCGGTGTTTGATCCGCTGCTCATTGACCGCGCGATGGACCGCTACCGCAAGGGCGGCAAGCGCAATCTCGGCGCACTATCGGAGCACTATGGTGTGCAGCTAGAAAATGCTCACGAAGCCACCTCTGACGCGATGGCTGCTGCGCGCATCGCCTGGAAGCAGGTCAATTCCGTCTGGCCGGAGCTGGCCCAGAAGGACCTGGATGAGCTCATGGAATTCCAAGCTGTCAAGCATTTTGAAATTCAGACGGACTTCCGCAAATACATGGAATCCCGCGGCCGTGATACCTCCGGCATCAACACCGCGTGGCCCATGATCAGCTAGTCCCTTACTTCGGCGTGGCAGCAATCGCGTCTGCCATTTCCGCTGCGGCGCTATAGTTCGCCGCGGTAGCCAGCAGCGTCGGACCAGGTTCCGCGTAAACGTCGATTTTGGTTAATGCCGGATCGATCTGTAGCTGGTCGAAGATGTTGAACACATCGCGCGGTTTCATCACCGGTACCGCGATCCGCGCACCACGGTCGAACGCGCCGGCAAGAGCATCCCAGTCGAACTCCCCTGCTAGGTTCACGGTGAACCAGTCGGCCCCGTACAAAGGTTCCGGCGCGTTGAGGAGGTGCTCGCCGAAGGGCTCGTAGGCCTCCAGGAGACGCTCGTCGGGAACGGCAGGGATCTCCTCGTAGTCCGTCGTTCCTTTGACCGTTCCACCTCGCACGTTCTCGAGCGCCGGCTCGTCGAGCTGCAGGATGGTTGGCACGCCGAATCGCTTCTCCACATCTCTCCTATGCTCCGCCGCCGCATACACCAAGGCCTCTGCAATATCCCGTGTCGCCCCACGGTCCGTGATCATGCGGTGGCCATTGGCCATTTCGAGCTGTGCGGCGAGAGTCCACGGGCCTACGAGCTGGACTTTGAGTTCGGTGACCTTGCCAGCCCAGAGTTCCTCGAGCAGATCAAGGCCACGTTCGAATTGATCGCGGGCACGCATGGTGGCGATCTGTGGGCGGCGTGTGACCCGCCAGGAGCGCGGTCCGATATCGAGGTTCAGTGGCAAAAGCGCGACCGTGCGACCAATGAGATCAGAGCCCACTCCACGGGCAGGTAGCTGCGGAAGGTGCGGTGTCGGTAGCTCGGAGAGCACGACGTCCGCGGCCTGCGCAAGGTCGGTGCCGGGCATAGACCCCAGGCCAAACGCCGTCACGCTGACTCCGTCCCGCAGATCGTGCCGGAACCCAGCACGATGTCCCCCAGCCCATCAGGGTCTGGCAGGTACAGCACGGCAGCCTGGCCGCGTGCAACACCGGAGAGCGGCTCGGCAAGATCCAGGGTCATGGTGTCGGCTTCTAGGTCCACATGAGCGCGGCATTTCACCACACCGCCGTGGGCACGGATCTGCACGAGAGCGGAGAGCGGATCTCCGCCCTCGGAAGTTTCGGACATCACGGGGTGAAGAACCTTGAGACGGTCAGTGTGGATCGTGGTCACCTCGAGAGCCGCACGCGGACCGACAGTGACGGTGCCGGTTTCAGTATCAATATCGGTAACGTAGCGTGGCTTGCCATCGGCAGCTGGCACGCGGATATTCAGGCCCTTGCGCTGACCAATCGTGTACTGGAAAGCACCGTCGTGCTCTTTGAGCTCCGCGCCATCCTGGTCAACGATCATGCCGGGGCGCATGCCAATGGACTTGCCCAAAAACGCCTGGGTATTGCCGTCCGGGATGAAGCAGATGTCATAAGAATCTGGCTTCGACGCGGTGGAGAAGCCATAGGCGGCGGCTTCCGCGCGGATCTGTGGCTTCTCAGTGTCGCCAACTGGGAAGATGCAGCGGTCCAGCTCATCGCGCGTCATCACACCGAGGACGTAGGACTGATCTTTCAGGGCATCGGTGGAGCGGCGGAGGTTGCCAGAGGCGTCGATAATCGCGTAGTGGCCTGTTGCGATGGCGTCGAAGCCGAGAGCCATCGCGCGCTCGAGGAGTGCTGCGAACTTAATCTTCTCGTTGCAGCGCAGGCACGGGTTGGGGGTCTCCCCGCGGGCGTAGCTGTCCACGAAGTCATCGATGACTTCTTCTTTGAAGCGGTCGGAGAAATCCCACACGTAGAACGGAATGCCCAGCTTGTCGCACACGCGGCGCGCGTCGGCGGAGTCCTCGATCGAGCAGCAGCCACGCGCGGATTCGCGGGTTTGCTGCGCGTCCTTGCTCAGGGCGAGGTGAACGCCGACGACATCGTGTCCGGCATCGACGAGTCGCGCCGCCGCCACGGAGGAATCGACGCCGCCACTCATTGCTGCCAGAACTCGCACGTGGCGTGAGTGTAGTCGCGTCACCGCGGGACAGAAAATGCTCGACCCGCAAAGTGGTACCACGGTACGACGACAGTGATGCGCCCGGAAATTACGCTGGCAAAGCATGACCAATCATGTGGAGGTTGAGCTTATTCGACCCCGGGACGTACTTCTAGCGCTCGTGCTCGTGGCGTTTTGCCTCATCAGCCCGTTCGCGACAGGTTTCGGCTTGCTCGACGCAGCCCTTGTCGTATGCGCGGGTGCCGCGCCGTTCACGCGCCGTCGCTGGCCGTGGGTGACCATTGCGTCGTGCGTCGTGGTGCTCGCAGCCTGCTCTTGCACTGAAAAACTACCAACCGGGGTGATCGGTGTTGCGATGATCACCGCCTACATCATCGCGCGCCACCTTCCCGCACCCGTACGGTATGTCGTGGCCACCATGCTCCTTGCCGGCGACATCGCCGCGACGACGCTTATCGCCCCAGCTTTGGTGACGTTGCCATTGCCTGTGCGCGCCCCGTACATCGCATGGAGCGTCACGTTGCTCGTCATTGCCTTCCTTCTCGGTGAACTGCGGCACCGTGCGGAGGAAGCGGCAGCGAAGGAACTACAGATCCAGCTCGAGCGCCAGCGCGATGTATTCGAGCGTGTGGCAGCTGAACAGCGCGCGCATCTCGCCCGCGAAATCCACGACATTGTGACGCATTCTCTCACCGTCATCGTGGCGCAGGCCGACGGCGCACGCTACGGAGCCTCGTCCGACGACGCGCTGCGCACGATCAGCACGGTCGGCCGGGAATCGTTGCGCCAAATGCGCGGTGTCCTCAGCCTACTGCGTGGCGGGGAGCAGCGCCCTGTCGAGCCGCTCGTTCCCGCACTCGATATCGATGGTCTTGTCGCCACTACCCGCGCGGGCGGACTCGACATCGACTACAGCGTCGAAGGCACGCTGCCCCCACTCGACCCGGGCACGACGCTGACAATCCACCGCATCGTCCAAGAGGCACTTACCAATGCGATGAAGCACGGTGACGGCACTGCGCGGCTCACCGTTGCCTGGCATCCAACCGAGGCTGCAATCTGCCTCGAAAATGGGTTCACGCCCGGCGCCAAACACCAGCAGGGTCACGGTCTCCGCGGGATGCGCGAGCGAGCATCGCTTATCGACGGCTCCCTTACCTCCTCCCCCTCCCACAACAACACCTGGCTCACCGAAGCGCGCCTGCCTTTACAGCAAACAGATAGGGTCGAGCCATGACCCATTCCATCGGTCTCGTCGACGACCAGCTGCTCTTCCTCCACGGCATCCGCGCTGTGGTGGACTCCCAGCCGGACCTATCGGTGGGCTGGCTCGCTGGCAACGGTGAAGAGGCCCTGGAGGCGATGGCCGCTAACCCGGTCGACATCGTGCTCATGGACATCCAGATGCCGGTCCTCGACGGCATCGCAGCCACACGCCAGTTCTCGCAGCACTTCCCGGACGCGAAGGTCATCATTCTGACCACATTCGACGACGAAGGTTACGTGATGGGGGCATTGTCCGCGGGCGCGAGTGGATTCCTGCTCAAAGACGCAGAGCCAGACACGCTGTTGAGCGGTATCCGCACCACTGCGGCCGGGGATGCGGTGATCTCGCCGAGGGCGACGAAGCGGGTCGTCGATAAGCTCAGCTCTTCTTCTACTGAGGCCGATATGCCACTTGCTCCCGCCGATCGTCTTGCCTTGGACGAGTTGACTGCGCGCGAAACTGAGATCCTGGTCGCAGTCGGGCGTGGTTGGTCGAATGCGGAGATCGCCGAGCGGATGTTCATCTCCATGCCGACGGTGAAGACACATGTCGGGCGTGTCCTGGCGAAAACAGGCTCACGCGACCGTGTCCACGCCGCGCTGTTCGCGTACCGGACCGGACTCGTTGCGCGCAAAGACTTGCTGGATTCCTAGAGCGCGTCATACCCGAGTAGGACAGCGAAGATCATGCCCCGCGCCGACGCGGAAGCCCCTGGTCGTGCGGGAACCTTGAGTGCATGGAGACATCATCGATCATCAGGACAGAAAGTCTGACAAAGACGTACGGTGGCACAACCGTGGTCAACAACCTTGGCTTGGATGTTAAGCCCGGTACCGTGCACGGGCTGCTCGGTCCGAACGGGTCGGGCAAATCGACCACCATGAAAATGCTGCTCGGTTTGGTCTCACCCACCAGTGGCGAGATTGAGATGCTCGGGCGGCCCATGAACCGCGCGACCCGCCCCGAGGTGCTCGCCGGCGTGGGCGCGCTTATCGAGGCACCATCCGCATACCCGCATCTAACCGGCGGCGAGAACATGAAAATCGCATCGCGACTCTTCGGTGCCTCGGAAGCTAATGCGCAACGCGCGATCGACCTCGTGCGGCTGAGCAACCAGATGGACAAGCTGGTCAAGAACTACTCGCTGGGCATGAAACAACGCCTCGGCATCGCGATGGCTCTCACGCGCAACCCGCAGCTACTCATCCTCGACGAGCCCACCAATGGCCTCGACCCGGCGGGCATCGAGGAGATCCGCGCGCTCATCGTCAGCCTCGCCCGCGACGAAGGCCGCACTGTGCTGGTATCCAGCCACTTGCTCTCCGAGATCGAGAAAATGGCCTCGAATCTGACCATCATCAACCGTGGCACGCTTATCTTTCAGGGCTCGCAGCAGCAGCTTTACGACGCCCAACTGCCCGACATCTTCATCCAAACCCCCTCCGCGGATGTCGCCGCCTCACTTCTGGCAGCCCTGCACCCCGTGCAGGTTGCCGGCGGACTCGAGGTGAAGGGGCTCAGTGACACCCAAGTCGCCGATGCCTGCGCCCACCTGGTCAGACACGGTGTTCCACTCCACCAGGTCGTGCGCAAGCGCCGCAGCCTGGAGGAGATCTTCATCGGACTAACGGGACGGGAGGGTTTAAGCGCATGATCATCGAATTCGCTAAGCTGCGCCGCACCAAGGTCGTGCTGCTCGGGTTCCTCCTGTGCGCAGGCATTGTCCTGTTCGCCGGCATGAATCTCTTCGTCGAAGGCCGCCTGGACGACTTCCGCGCGGACCCCGAATCGTCCTGGGCCGCCCATCTTGTCGGATATTGCATGGCTCTGGCGTTCTTGTCGCCGGTGCAGTTGGCGGTCGTGGCCAGCCGCGTGGCGGACGCTGAGAACGTCAACGGCGGGTGGCGTCTCAACGCCATTGCCGGTGTGCCGCCAGGCACGTTGATCGTGCGCAAATTCGCAGTGGCGGCGGTGCTCGTGGCCGTGCTCAAACTCGTTGAATTCGCAGGCGTCTTTGTCATGCCTCTCCTCATGGGCGCCCCCGCCCCTGGCTCTGACATGCTGGAGGCCTGGTTACTCTTCGGCCTTGGCGCAATCGGAACCTCGCTGGCCTTGCTCGGCGTCATGCTGTGGTTAGCTGCGGTGACTGACTCCCAGATCGTCGTCCTCGCCATTGGTGTCGTCGGAGGCTTCCTCGGCGTTGCCGCGCTGCTCTCGCCAACGTGGCTGGCCACCATCAACCCCTTCGGATACTTCGCCATGCTCACCCCGTTCACCTTCGGCGAAACAAGCATCACACCAACTTCCCCGCACTGGTTCGCGTGGGGCACCTACATCATCACCGCCGCCGCTGTTGTCACCGTGGCAACCCGCATACTCGACCGGAAGGAGCTCTAGAAACATGAATTTGCTGCGCAACGACCTCACGAAATTTCGCCGGTCGCATATGTGGGCCGTCCTTACCCTTGTCCCGCTCATAGCAGTGGCAATCGGAGCCGGCAACTACGCCGGCAACCAAGGCCAACTCGATTCAGGATGGACGAGCTATCTGTCCCAGATCATGCTCTTCTACGGAATGATCTTCATGACAGTCGGAATCGCTATCATCGCCTCCGCCGCCTGGCGCGTGGAACACCGTGGCCACAACTGGCTTTCTCTGCTCACTTCCACCCGCTCCGCAAGCAGCCTGGCTGCCTCCAAGATCGCAGCGATCTCGCTCGTGGCGGTGGCGATGCAGGCAGCACTCGTCGTACTGGCCATCGTCGTCGGACTCGCCCTCGGCGTGCCCGGTACGCCGCCCGGAACATTCTTCGCGGTCGCGCTTCTCTCGTTGCTGCCCGCCACCGCGGTGTCCGCGTGGCAGTCTTTCCTGTCGATGGTGATTCGCAATTTTGCGGGTCCCGTCGCCATCGCATTGGTCGCAAGCATCTTCTCCTTCGGCGTCCTTGCTTCAGGCGCGACGTTCGCCCGCTTTGTCTTGCCGCCGGGACTGCTCAGCGACACCCTCTGGCTAGGAAGCAGCGCAGTGGCAGGAGCCAGCGCGATCAGCACGGCGACGGTCGCTCAAGTCGTGTTCGGATCACTCGCGCTCTCTGTGGCCGGATGGTTCGCCGCCACGGCCTATCTCCGGACAACGGATGTACGTCTGTAATCTCAGCGACTATGCCCCAGAAAAGCGAAACCTTCGAGATTGACACCGGTGTCGCGGAGATCATCCACCAACCGGATGGGTCGATGCTGTTGCTTGTGAACGGTGTGCCCAGCTCGCACATCGTGCCGGGTGAGCCGGAGCGGCTGGACTTTGAGTACATGCGGTGGATTGCGGCGGCGATCGAGGAAACGCGTTCCTGGGATAGACCTCGCCTGACGCATCTAGGTGGCGCGGGGTGCTCGCTGCCGCGTTACTTCGCGCACGTGTGGCCGCATTCGCGTAACACGGTCGTCGAATGGGACATGGATTTGGCGCAGCTCGCGCGGGAGAAGTTCGACATTCCGCGCGCGCCACTCGTGAAGATCCGGGTGGGCGACGCGCGCGATGTCACCGATGGGTTCGTCGAGGCGTCGCGCGATGTGATCATCCGCGATGTCTTCGAGTCAGCAACGACTCCGCGCAGCTTAACGACGCTCACCTTCTTCCACCACTGCCTCCGCTCCCTCTCCTCGACTGGTTTGTACGTGGCTAACTGTGGTTCGCGCGGTGACCTGAAAGAGGCGCGCGAGGAGCTGGCGGGCATGGCGGAAGTTTTCCCGCACCTTGCTGTGATTGCTGATCCGCCGATGTTGAAGGGCCGGCGCTACGGCAACATCATTTTGCTCGGCTCCCGGGCGGAGATACGCGAAAACCCCGAGCTGACCCGCAGGTTGCTCGGGGGTGGTGTGCCCGCTCACTTCAAAGGTGACAACTGGGCCCGCGACATGGCTGCTTCCGCAACGCCGCGCGAGGACTAGCTCGTGGACTATTTGACTTCGTTCTGCTTATTCGCGTTGTCCAGGAGGATAAGCAGGTCGCCGACGGAGTAGTCGTCTCCGACCATCATCTTGTTCAGGTCGTCGATCGGCAGGGTGCCGGTTTCAATCTGGCGGCGGGCGGTGTCCGCGATGTTGTGCGCATCTCCAGAGTCAAAACCGAAGTTCTGTGCAGCATTTTCCACCTGCTCCGGTGCAAGGATGCCCGAGGCCAGGCCGAGGATCGCGGCCGCAAGAGCCGTGTTGGACTGCTCCAGAACCTGCAGTGAATCGGAGAAATCCCCTTCGATCGGCTGATCCTGCAACGGCTCCAGGATGCCGCCGGTGGCGCCCAAATCACCAGCGGTGAAGCGTGCGAACTGGCCGTGGTTGCCGTTGAACAGGTTCAGGTCCACCGGAGTGTTGATGCCGGCCACGTTCCCGGACTCAGAGCGCTGCCAGATATCCACCTTGTCCCAGCCACCGACCGGTGCCGGCGCCTTGTTCTGGTAGGCAGCCAGCCACAGCGGGTAGTCGGAGAATTCCTCAGTGTTGCCCATCTGCTCCAGCCAGAAGTAACGGTAGGTGTACAGCATCGGGCGACGGCCAGTCTCGTTTTCTACCTCAGTGAGGAAGGTGCGGGTCCACTCCTTGAGCTCGTCCGGGTTCAGGCCTTCATCAACCTCAATGTCGAGGACCGGTGGCAAGGACAGCCCCGGCACTGAGTTGTACGCGCGGGCCAGGTTCTGTGCCTGTGAGACCGGGTCCTTTGCCGGACGGGCGTAGTGGTAGGCACCCACTGCCATGCCGGAGTCGATGGCGCCCTGCGCGAATTTTGCGAAGGCGTTGTCCGTGTAATCCTGACCTTCGGTCGCCTTGATGATGGCGAACTTGTGGTTATCGTCGCGCACCTCATGCCACGCGATGGAGTCACCACCGGTGTCCTGATGGTGGGAAACATCCACACCATTGATCCAGTCAGCAGGACTATCAGCGTGAACGTTGCCGGCGGCCATGACGCCGCCAAGGGCGATTGCAGCGGATGCGAGCAGGGCTGCGGGGCGCATAAAACGAGTCATGTTTTGCACCGTAGTTCACTTAAGTCACACACGCATCATGCGACACGCAAAAAACTTAATTAAAGAGATCCCACGCTGCGCGCTTTCTCAATCACATCGGGGAGAACGGTGACAAGATGGTCGATGTCATCCTGCGTCGTCGTGCGACCAAGGGTGAAGCGCAAAGCGCCATCCGCATGATCATCGGGCAAGCCCATCGCCTCAAGCACATGGCTGCGCTGGTTCACACCGTTATTGCATGCGGAACCTGTAGATGCCTCGATACCGTGGCTATCCAGGAGCATGATCATCGCGTCACCGTTGGCGCCTGGGAAGGTCAGATGCGCGTGCCCGGGGAGAACCTCTGTTGGCTGGTCTGCCCCAAGAACCGTCGCGTAGGAGCCGGGCACTGAGTGAGTGACGGTGGCGATGAGTTCGTCGCGAAGTTGTGAGAGGCGTTTATTCTCCGCGCCCATTTCGTCAACTGCTTCTTCGAGCGCAGCAGCGGTGGCGGCAGCTGCCGCGACGTCAACAGTTCCGGGGCGCAGGCCACGCTGCTGTCCCCCACCGGTGAGCACCGGGGCAGGAGTTGGGGAACGTCGGGCTAGCAAGATCCCGACGCCACGCGGCCCACCGAATTTGTGGGCGCTGGCGGCGAGTGTTGTTGTCCCGAGGGCGTTAAAGTCCACGGGGAGATGGCCCACCACCTGCACCGCATCCACATGGACGGGTGAGCCGACGGCGGTGGCACGGGAAACGATCTCGGTGACCGGCTGAATCGCGCCAGTCTCATTATTCGCCCACATACAGGTGACAACGGAGGCGGGCTGATCAAGGGCGTCGGTAAGCTGCACGAGCCCGTCCAGACCCACCGACAGCAGATCAACGGATGCGCCGTGCTTGGCCAGGTCCGCGACGGTTTCCCGCACCGCCGGGTGCTCAATCGGGGTGGACACGATGCGCGCACCTGGTTCTGCAGCGAACCCGCGGATGGCCACGTTATCAGCTTCCGTGCCGGAGCCGGTGAAGATCACCTCCACGGGATCCGCGCCAAGGATGCCCGCGATGGTTTCCCGTGCCTGGGACAGCACGGCATTGGCCTCACGGCCGGAGCGGTATTGCCCACCGGGGTTGAGAAAGTGGGCGTGCTCCACCCACGTGTCAACCGCCACCTGACGCATCGGCGTGGTGGCGGCGTGATCGAAGTAGCTCACCACAGGTTTACTGCTTGCGGGCCTGTAGCGCCTTGATCAACTCGGGCACGAATTCCTCCACATCGGCAACAACGCCGATGTCGGAGATAGCAAAGATCGGCTCTTCGCGGTCTTGGTTCACAGCAACGATGGTGCCCGAGGTCTGCATACCGGAGGTGTGCTGGATCGCGCCCGAGATACCCAAAGCGATGTACAGGTCTGGGGACACAGTGGCACCGGTCTGCCCCACCTGGGTTTCCGGGTCGGCGTAGCCCAGGTCCACGATGTCGCGGGTGGAACCGACAGCGGCACCGAGCTCGTCCGCGAGGCCCTCCACGTAATCCCGGAACCCGTCCGCATCACCAATACCGCGCCCACCGGACACAACCGTGGCTGCCTGGGTGAGTTCAGGGCGGTCGCCGCGCACCTTCGGAGTGAAGGATGTCACGCGGACATCGCGCTCAGTGGCGGCAGGGAGAGGCATGGGTGCGAGCTGACCCGCGGCAGCTTCCGGAACGGCCTTCACGGAACCCGGGCGCAGAGTGTAAATCGGGGTCGAACCACCGGCGGCAGTAGTGGTCTTATAAGCACCACCGAAGATCTCGTGGTGGGCAGTCCTATCTGCAGCGATGCCCACAACGTTGGTCAGTACACCGGCCCCCAGACGAGCGGCCAAACGGCCAGCGATCTCATTGCCGGTCGCGGTAGCCGCAATGACAATGGGTGCCGGGTTCGCCGCACCGAGAGCCTGCAGCGCATCCACCTCAGGGGTGATCAAGCGCGAGGTGTAATCCGCGGCAGACGCATCAATGACCTGCGCAGCACCAAGCTCAGCCAAGGACGGCGCCAGCGCAGCGGCCTCCCCGGGTGCACCAACAACCACAGCAGACACAACACCGAGCGGGCGCGCAACTGTGATCAGTTCGCCGGTGATGGGACTCAAGGTCGCGCCTGTGTGTTCAACAAGTACGTAGACGTGCATGAATCAAGGCTCCTTAAATGAGGTTTTGTTCGGCCAGGCGGGCAACAACCTGCTCGGCAATGTCGTCGGCAGGGCCTTCCAGGATCTCACCACTGGTACGGGCAGGGATCTCAGTAGCGGCGACAACAGAGGTAGCGGAGTGAGCCAAGCCCACCTGCGCCGGATCCACACCAATATCAGCCAGGCTCAGGCGCGTGATCTCGTGGTTCTTCGCGGCCTTCATGCCCTTGAAGTTGGGGAACCGAGGCTTATCCGCCAGCTCCGTCACGGTGACCAGCGCCGGCAGCGTCGCTTCCAGCTCCCAGGTGCCGTGCTCATCCTCGCGGGTGGCAGCGATCGTGTCACCGGAGATGCGCAGCCCATGTACCTGCGTCAAGGCTGGCACCTGGCGGTACTCTGCCAAGAGACCAGGCACCGCTCCGGTTTCACCATCCGAGGACTGGTTACCCGCAACGACCACTACCACATCATCAAGTGTGTTCAGCACGTTGTGCAACGCCCAGGCGGTGCCGATGGCATCGGAGCCGGCCAAGGCGTCGTCGATAAGCGAAACTGCATCATCCGCGCCCATCGCGATGGCCTTGCGCAATGCTTCCTCGCAGCCTTCCGGCCCCATCGTGACAGCGACAACCTTGTAGTCACCAGCTTCACGCAGGCGCAGCGCGGCCTCAACGGCGTATTCGTTGATTTCATCGAGGACATTGTCAGCGCTCGCGCGGTCGAGTGTGTTGTCCGGCTCGAGGGTCTTCGCCGACCACGTGTCGGGCACGTTTTTCACCAGCACAGCAATGGTGGGCATGAAAAAGTCACCTTCCGTCAAGATTTTTGCAAAGCTCAAGCCTAGCGCACTCGCGCACCGCAGATGAAGGCCGTAGCACTGTCCCCCACCCGCGCGATGACAACAGCCATCGGGCGCGAGCCTTTCAGCTTCAGCTTGGTACGCAATTGATCAGGATTCACATCAACACCGCGCACGAGAATTTCCAACGCACCCGCGCCATGCGCTTGGAGTGCGGGCCGCAGTTTCTTCAGCGGGACCTGCTCAATGAAAGGAAACCCCGAGTAGCCGTCCGGCAGTACATCTCCCGACAGGTATGCAATGTGCGGATCAAGCATGGTCAACCCGTGGCGTGCACCCCACTGTTGCACAAGGCCAGCGCGCACAATCGCGCCATCAGGATCGATGATGAAGCTTTTTGGCTTATCGACGTCCACCGTGCCCCCATCATCTGTCACCGTCTCCGTAAAGCCGTCCCGGATGACCACTGCTTCCCGGTGATGATCCGCGAAATCTGGTGTGTAGAGGCACGCTTCCTTCACTCCCCCGTCGACGCTGACCACACTGACTAGCCCGTGCCAGTCCGAGTAGTCAATGCCGGGCGCGCATTTGATGGCCAGTGCTGCGCCGGGATACGCATCCAACAGATCCGGCAGCGGCGGGATGAGCTTGGCTGGGTCCGTGATGCGCCGCCCATCAGCCCTGCGCGCGGGATCTGCCACGATGACGCGACCTGGGCCAGAGCCAGAGCATGCGCGGATGTGGGGGCCGGGGCAGCTGGC
>NZ_VXKH01000004.1 GCF_008693065.1 Corynebacterium tuscaniense
CGCAGCCACCAACACCACAACCGCCGGCACCGCAGCCACCAACACCACAACCGCCGTCTCCGTGGCCGTGGCAACCGGCACCGACACCAACGCCGACGCCCCCGCCGACTAAGCCGAAGCCGCCTAGGGATGACTGGGACGACTGGGACAATTGGGACGATTGGGATGACTGGGATAGCTGGGATCCTTGGAAGGGCTTGAACCCGTGGCCTCGGTTCCCGTGGGTTTTCCGCCCATAGATGATTGATTCACTCGTCTAATTCCACAGAAGGACGGGGCACCCCTAGTAGTGGGGTGCCCCGTCTACTGCATTAAAAAGCTGTTTAGTTAGGACTCTCGATTTCTCCGAACCATTCACCGAACGCACTACAGGAAAACGTCAACGCTCCGAAGACTGTTTAGGCCCGGCGTCTGCCTGTGCACCCCGCTTTCAGCGATCGCCCCGTTGCTCCGGTTTTACTCCAGGATAGCGGAGCTTTGTGCTGTAATAATCCATGCTTGCCCCGTGATGCTGCCACGGGCTGGAGGAGGGACATGGTGCATTTGGCGGCGGAAAGGCCTAGAAGCACATGGCGCTGCGCGTTGGACAACCGCCATCCGCGGGAGCCAGGCTTTTCTTTGAGCGTGCTTTTTCAGGCAGCAGCCGAAGATCCGGAGCGATTCAACCCTACGGATCCGTTCGAGCAATCCCGTCGGCTTGATATGCCGGCCATTCGGCAGCTCTTTGGGGTCAAATACAGCCTGATCATCCTCGGCGTGTTTCTAGGTTTCATGATTATCTTCAATGTGGTGGGCATGATGGTCGTTGTGGGGCGCGAGAACTGGCTGTTTGCGGGCCTCAATACAGCGGTGGTTGGGTTGAGCCTCTTTTACTACCTTCGCCTCGACAGTGGCGGAAGAAACGGCGCGCATTCTCAGCTGGGAGCTTGGAGGCGTTGCGTCCTCTTGTAAGGCAGGTCCAGCGCGACACATTCAATGGCTTCGACGCGTACCCATATGCCCGGACGTTTGCGGAGGCCACATATCGCCGGCAGCAGTTGGGGCTGGATCTAGAGAATGCTTTACCCTTTGAGGTGCAGATCTGCCATGACGTCGGGGTACTCCTGCGGAGTAGGGCATCAGTCAGACGTGCCCACGAGAATGACGTGCGGGCAGTAGACCCGATTATCTTCTCTGGCCTCGATTTTTCCACCGACAGAAGACAGGAGCGGAATCGCTTCCTCGGCTCTCTTCTGGAGCAAGCTCAAAAGGAAGAAGCACTGCGGGTGGGAGAGATAATTTCCACCTGTGGCGGAGTGGTCGTCGCTGATATTAAGTGGTGGAACGGCACGCTGAGCTTAACGCGGGACGGCACCATCGTGGATGACAACCTCGGTTCGGAGGAGCTGTCCCGCTACCGTTCGATCTGCGCGCTGGCGGATGCTGCCCGCCTTGTGGGCGGTGGGGATATCGAGTTCGTACTCGTCATCGTTTCTGGCGGCAACGTCAAGGGCGGAAAACTGGAGACCAAGATAAGAAAGCAGCGCGTTATCGTCGCCGAGTGGACTGAAGCTATGGGGGAGCTCATTCACCTGGATGCCCGCAAGTCGGTGGTGCCCCCGATCACAATCGATGACATCTTGGAGCGCACACCCGTTGCGAGGCCAGAGCATTAGCACGGCCGGAACGCTCTAGTTATACGCTTGGTTGCCATGAGTCTTGATTTCTCCCAACCATTCACCGAGCGCACCCCGCGCGTGGTCAACGCCGCTAAGTTAAACCGGGCTGCGGGCAGGAAGAAAGCAAAGGCTTTCCTGGCGGAAGGGGAGAACTCCGTGGAGGCCGCTGTGGCCACCGGTGCGGCCACGGACCTGTTTGTCACGGAAGCCGCCGCTGACCGCTTCGCCGACATTGTCACCACCGCCGGCTACATGGATGTGTACAGCCACGCTATTACGGACAAGGCTGCGCAGTCCCTCACGGACACCGTGCGCACTACCGGTATCTTCGCCGTGTGCAAGCCGGTCACGTGGACGCTCGGCTCGATCCTCAAAGGTCGCCCCAAGCTCGTCGCCGTGTGCGTGGAAACCAATGATCCCGGCAATGCCGGCACGATCATCAGGCTTGTCGACGCACTCGGAGCCGACGCCGTTGTCTTCGCCGGCGACACGGTTGACCCGGAATCACCGAAGGTTGTGCGCTCCTCAGCCGGCTCACTGTTCCACGTTCCCGTCGCTCGCGAGCGCGACATCAAGGGAGTCCTCGGTCAACTCCGGGCAGCAGGCTTATCGACGTTGGCCACCACCATGAACGGCAACCTCGATCTGACCAATCCCGGTGACGCACTGAACAAGCCCACCGCATGGCTGTTCGGCAACGAAGCCCACGGTCTGCCTGATGGCATCCTCGCCGTGGCCGACGACACTGCCTCCGTCCCGATCAAGGGCTCCGCCGAATCGCTCAACCTGTCCACCGCAGCCTCGATCTGTTTGTGGGAGTCTGCCAAGGCGTTGAACCAGTAATAGCCGAACGAACAGAAAACTAAGATCCCCGCCCAGAATTGTGATGCGGAGCACATTTTCCCCGTTATCATTCACCTATGGCAGACACCGTTAAAGAAGGGGCGGGAAGAGTCCTCCTCTTTGGCATGTTCCAGGTGGTGCTGGGCAGCACCGTGCCGTCTGGCCTTTACGCCATTTATGAACGTGAGTGGGATCTCGCGCGCATCCAGACAACGCTCGTCTTCGCCGCGTATGTGGCCGGCGTCCTGTTCAGTCTCATCTTTCTTGGTGGACTAGCCGATCGGTTCGGCAGAAAACCCGCGATCCTTTTCTCCGTTGTCGTTGGTGGCCTATCCAGCATCGCCTTCCTAGTGGCATCAGGATTACCCTTACTCGTCTTAGCTCGCTTCCTCAGCGGTGTATCTGTTGGCGCATGTACAGGTGCCTTCACCTCAGCGTTGAACGACTACTACGGCCGCACTCATGGCTCGGCGTTGAGCGCGATTATCACCTCTGCTGCTCTCGCCTTCGGACCACTGGCCTCCGCAATATTGGCCGTGACACTCCCACTCCCACTGCGTCTACCTTTCATGGTGCATCTAGCGATGATCGCCATCGTTCTAATCAGCTGCCTGCTGCTACCGGAAAGGCCGCAACATGAGGAGCATGTCCACGCTCACGAATCAACAGAGCATAGTCGGGGAGTGTTCCCAACGCGGTCTGCTCTCTTTGTATTCTTGGTCTGCGCATCAGTCATTGGCTGGGCATACGGGGCAAATGGCATGTGGCAGTCGGTGGTGCCTTTGTCCATGCACGTGGTGGACAATCAACTGCAGATCGCATCAATCACTGCCTTGATGTTGGGAGCTTCCGCTGTGACGCAGTGGTTGACACTCAAGCAAACGCCAGAAAAAATCCTGCCGGTTGGACTGGTTCACTTGGCCGTTGGTTTAGCAACCACCGCGTATGGCGTTCATGCTCAATTGGTGTGGCTTGTCATCGCTGCCACTTGTCTCGTCGGTGTCGGGCAGGGCATGTCTTTTAGGAGTTCGCTTGGCCTCGCCGCCAACAGCGCCTCTCCCCACAAACAGGCAACCGCAATCTCTATGTACTACATCTTCGGCTATCTCATGACGGCTGTGCTGCCCCTTCTCACCAACGCGGGCGGTGTCATCGCCGTCCTGTGCATCATGGTGGTGCTGACGGTGGGGAGCCTGGTGGCATCGCGTTTCATAGCGAAGGTGCGGCTTGATTAATCCCACGGGTTGAAACGAATAGGCTAAGAAGGTCGCCCAGGAAGTTGCAGTTCACCAGTCGCTTCATGAGCTACAACGATCTGATGAAGCCGACGCAGCGGATTCTGGGGTCTGACTCCCTTGAACAAAATCTCCTTGACCTCTGCCTCCAAAGTGCGTCCGTTGAGCGCTGCCCGCTCGGTGAGCGCGTTTAGAAGATGGTCATCGATATTGCGTATGACGAGTGATTCCATTCTCCTGACCTCCTGCACGCTGGTTAGAAGCATCGTATGGCTAGTGCGGGTTCTGGGGCAATGGTCAATCCTTCATTTCAGAACGTATGGCATCCCGTCGAGTAGCAAAAGCTATGGTGCTTTCCGCAGGCCTTGCCGTGGGAAGTTGGAGGTGCACGGGTATGCTGGTGACCGTTTTGAAAACGTCTATCTGGAAAGGCGCGGGTGAACGGTAGCGTGGCTGATCAGAGCAACCCCACACCGGAAATTGAATTGACCGAAGAGGGCTTGAATGCTGCTGCAGATGCGGCGATTGCTGCCTTTGAAGCAGCAGCTGATCTGGCCACGCTTGAGGCAGTGAAGCGCGCTCACCTGGGCGAGCAGTCGCCGATCATGCACGCTCGGAAGTCCCTGGGTTCGATTCCGAAGGATCAGCGCAAGGATGCCGGTCGCTTCGTGAATATGGCGCGTGGGCGTGCAGAAAAGCGTTACAGCCAGTTGTATGCAAAGCGAGAAGCGGAGCATCGTGAGCAGCAGCTGCGTGCGGAGACGGTGGATGTCACGCTGCCGACGACGCGTGCACAGGCGGGTGCGATGCACCCGATCACCGCGTTGAGTGAGCAGATCGCGGACATCTTTGTTGGTATGGGTTGGGAAGTTGCGGAAGGCCCGGAGGTCGAGGCCGAGTACTTCAATTTCGATGCGCTGAACTTCATCCCGGATCACCCGGCGCGCACCTTGCAGGACACGTTTTACGTGAGCAAGGAAGGCTCGCGCCAGGTGATGCGCACGCATACGTCGCCAGTTCAGGTGCGCACGATGCTGGAGCGGGACCTGCCGATCTACATTGCGTGCCCGGGCCGTGTGTTCCGTACCGATGAGCTTGATGCCACGCACACGCCGGTTTTCCACCAGGTGGAGGGTCTTGCAGTGGACAAGGGACTGACTATGGCGCACCTGCGCGGCACGCTAGATCACCTGGCCAAGGTGCTGTTCGGGCCGGAGACGAAGACGCGTATTCGCACCAACTACTTCCCGTTCACGGAACCGTCCGCTGAGGTAGACGTGTGGTTCCCAAACAAGAAGGGTGGCGCCGGCTGGATTGAGTGGGGTGGCTGCGGCATGGTCAACCCGAATGTGCTTCGTGCGGTTGGTATTGATCCGGATGAGTACCAGGGCTTCGCCTTCGGTATGGGCATTGAGCGTACGCTGCAGTTCCGCAATGGTCTGACGGACATGCGTGACATGGTTGAAGGCGATGTGCGCTTCACACAGCCGTTCGGCGTCCAGGCGTAGCAGGGAAAGGTTCAAGGAGAGTAGAAAATGCTGATTTCTCAGAAGTGGTTGACGTCCCTGCTGAACAACGCTGGTAACCCTGGCTGGTCTGTCAGTGCAGAGGAGCTGGACGCTGGGTTTGTGCGTGTCGGTTTTGAAACCGAGGGCTATGAGCCCCTGCCGGAGACCACCGGCCCGCTCGTCATCGGTCGCGTAGAAGAAATTGAGGAGCTCACGGAGTTCCGGAAGCCAATTCGCTACTGTCAGGTGAACGTCGGCAAGGCGAATGGCACTGGTGAGCTGCAGGGCATTATCTGTGGTGCGCGCAACTTCAAGGAGGGGGACTACGTTGTGGTGTCCCTTCCGGGTGCCGTGCTGCCTGGTGGTTTTGAGATCTCCGCGCGTGAGACCTACGGCCACATTTCTAACGGCATGATGGCGTCTGAAGCTGAGCTTGGGTTTACGTCCAAGAGCGATGGCATCATTGTGCTGCCTGAGGGTGCAGGCGAGCTGGGCCAGGATGCCCACGAGGTGCTCGGTGGTCCGGACACGATCTTCGAGGTCAACATCACGCCGGACCGTGGTTACGCTCTCTCCGCACGTGGCTTGGGTCGTGAGGTCGCGTCTGCCTTTGATCTTGAGTACAAGGATATGGCGGATGATCCGTCGATTGCGGGTATTGATGTCGCCGGTGTCCCGGCACCGACGGGTGATCTTATTTCGATCACCCTGGAGGAGTCCGCGAAGGTCCAGCGTTTTGGCTTGCGCAAGGTGGAGGGCATCGATCCTGCGGTGGAGGCACCGTTCTGGATGAAGCGCGTGCTCATGCTCGCTGGTGTGCGTTCTGTTAACGCCGCCACCGATGTGACCAACTACGTCATGCTTCTCCTCGGCCAGCCGATGCACGCTTTTGATGCGGACAAGGTCGCTGGTGGTCTGCGCGTGCACAATGCGCAGGGTGGGGAAGAGTTTGAAACCCTCGACCACATCAAGCGCACGCTCACCCCAGGTGATGTGGTCATCTCCGATGACACCGGCATCCAGTCACTCGCAGCCATCATGGGGGGTACGACCTCGGAGATCAGCGAAGACACCACGAACGTCTACTTTGAGGCTGCTTCCTGGGATGCACTCACCGTTGCTCGTTCCGCACGCCACCACAAGTTGAGCTCGGAAGCTTCTCGGCGCTTCGAGCGTGGCGTCGATCCCACCATCATTGAGGTAGCCCTGGACATGGCGTGTGCTTTGCTGGTGCAGATCGCTGGAGGAACCATTTCCGATAAGCGCACTCTCGTTGAAGGCGCTCTTCAGAAGCGTGAGCCGATTAACCTGCGCGTGAAGCACCCGTCCGAACTCATTGGTGTGGAGTACTCCAAGGCGACCGTGATTAAGCGCCTACAGGAGGTCGGTTGCGAGATCACGGATAACGGTGATGTCCTCGTAGTCACTCCGCCAGCGTGGCGTACGGACCTCAATGAGCCGGTGGAGCTCATCGAGGAGATCGTCCGCCTAGAAGGCCTGGACGATATTCCGTTGGTGCTGCCTACTCCGCGCGGTGGCCGTGGACTCTCCCCAGTACAGCGTCGTCGCCGTGCAGTGACGCATGCTTTGGCCTACTCCGGCTATGTGGAGATCATCCCGACCCCGTTCATGTCCAACACCGTTGTGGATACGTGGGGCCTGGATGCAGACGATCCGCGCCGCAACACCGTTGGTGTGCAGAACCCGCTCGATGCGGATTATGCAGTGCTGGCCACCACGCTGCTGCCAGCCATGCTGGAAGCCGTCGGCCGCAATGTCGCCCGTGGCCGCCATGACCTCAGCCTGTACTCCGTGGCACAGACCGCGGAGAAGACTGCTGATGAATCGCCGATGCCAAGCGTGGCGGAGCGTCCGAGCGACGCCGTGGTGGAGGAGCTCGTTTCCTCGCTGCCGGTGCAGCATCTGCACGCAGCCACCGTGGCTATCGGCAATATTGAGCCCGAAGGTCCGTGGGGCGATGGCCGCGCATACACGTGGGCTGACGCCATTGAATCCGCGCAGGTTGTTGCACGCGCGTGTGGCGTGACTCTGGACATTGAGTCCGTTGACCACCTTCCGTGGCACCCGGGCCGTTGCGCCCAGCTTTCTGTCGATGGCGTTGTCGTCGGCTACGCCGGTGAGCTGCACCCGCAGGTCCTGGAAGCCCTTGGCCTGCCGGAGCGCACCTGCGCGATGGAGATTGATCTCACCGCCGTGCCCTTCAACCAGACCCTGCCGGCACCGGTGCTGTCATCCTTCCCGGCTCTGCACCAGGACATCGCATTGGTTGTGGATGAGGCAGTGCCGGCGGAGTCCGTGCGCCGCACGATCGAGCAGAATGCTGGGGACTTGCTTGAGGCAGTTGAGCTTTTCGACGTCTACCGGTCCGAGTCCCTCGGCGACGGCAAGAAGTCTCTGGCTTTTGGTCTGATCTTCCGTGCGCCTGACCGTACGCTGACGGATGATGAGGCATCGGCCGGACGTCTTGCGGCAGCAGAAGCTGCTGAAAAGGAGTTCGGTGCGCAGATGCGTGCTTAGGGTTACGGTCCCCCGCCATAAATTTATAAAATAAAACTCACGGAATAGTTTACATTCGTGCGCTTGGGGGAGTAGCCTGTCCGCTATGGCTATTTCTGTCGCTGTGGCGGGTGCTACCGGTTATGCCGGTGGCGAGATCCTGCGCCTGCTGCTGAACCATCCGCGGTACCTTGACGGCACCTTGAGCATTGGTGCACTGACCGGCAATTCTAATGCCGGTCAAAGTGCTGCGGTGGTGCTCCCGCACCTTCCGCAATTGGCGGATAAGACGATCCAAGAAACGACCACAGAGATTCTCTCCGGTCATGATGTTGTCTTCCTGGGGCTCCCGCATGGCTTCAGCGCATCGATCGGCGCTGCTCTTCCGGAAGACACTCTTGTTCTGGACTGTGCCGCTGATTTCCGTCTGCGCTCTGCGGATGATTGGGAGAAGTACTACGGCAGTGACCATGCTGGCGCCTGGCCCTATGGCATCCCGGAGATGCCCGGCCACCGTGAGCAGATTGCGGCTGCTCGCCGCATCGCCGTACCTGGCTGTTTCCCCACTGGGGCAACGCTGGCCGCGTTGCCCGCTGTTGCCGCCGGTCTCATCCAACCAGCCCTGAACGTGGTATCCGTGACCGGTGTTTCAGGTGCCGGCAAGAAAGCGAACGTGGACCTGTTGGGTTCGGAGATCATGGGCTCTTTGAAGGCTTACAACACGGCTGGCAAACACCGCCACACCCCAGAGATGGTGCAGAACCTCAGCGAGGTCACCGATGAGGATGTGACGGTGAGCTTCACTCCGGTACTTGCACCGTTGCCCCGCGGAATTCTCACTACGATCACCACGCCTTTGAATGGTGATGTCACTGAGGAAGCAGCACGCGCTGCTTATGCAGAGTTCTATGCCGATGAGCCGTTCATGTACCTGCTTCCGCAGGGCATCCAACCGCAGACGCAGAACGTGGTTGGCTCCAACATGTGCCACATCCAAGTTGAGGTCGATGAGGGGGCAGGTGTTCTGGTGCTCACCTCGGCTATTGATAATTTGACCAAGGGCACGGGAGGCGCTGCCGTCCAGTGCATGAATATCGCGCTTGGTTTTGAAGAAACAGATGGTCTGCCACGTGCAGCCGTCGCGCCATAACCATTAACTAATCACTACTGAAAGAGAGTCCGATCACTATGGCAACCACAGGCGTGACTGCCCCAGCAGGTTTTGTGGCCGCAGGAGTTACAGCAGGTATTAAGCCTTCGGGCAATCCGGACATGGCCCTCGTCGTCAACACTGGCCCAGAGTATGTGGCAGCTGCTGTGACCACGCGCAACAAAGTTGTGGCTGCGCCCGTGAAAGTAACCCGCAAGGCTGTAGCCGACGGTGTGCTCAGGGCAGTGGTGTTTAACTCCGGTAACGCTAATGCCTGTAATGGCCGACAGGGCGATGAGGATGCGGTGGCGATGCAAGAGCACACCGCGGCCGCCCTTGGTGTTGCCGCCGATGATGTGGCTGTGTGCTCCACCGGGCGCATTGGTGATCTGCTGCCCATGGATATCATCCGCAAGGGTATTGATCAGATGAGTACATCGCTGGGTGATGATGGCACGGCTGCCGCTACCGCAATCATTACCACGGACACCGTGGCAAAAGAAGCAGTTGTTGTCCGTGACGGCTGGACCGTCGGCGGCATGGCTAAAGGCGTGGGCATGATGGCACCATCCTTGGCCACGATGCTCACGTGTATTACTACTGATGCGTTGGTCACTCCGGAGGTACTGGATCGTGCGCTGCGTGCGGCGAGTGCCGTCACCTTTGACACCCTGGACATCGATGGCACAACCTCCACCAACGACTCTGTGGTGATCATGGCCTCCGGCGCATCTGGTGTGACGCCTTCCGCGGAGGATCTTGCGGACGCGGTGCTGGACATCAGCCGTGATCTGGCACGCCAGCTGCAGTCAGATGCTGAAGGTGTAACCAAGCGCGTGTCCATCACCGTGGAAGGCACCACTACTGATGAACAGGCGCTCAATGCGGCCCGCACGATTGGTCGGGACAACCTGTTCAAGTGCGCGATGTTTGGTTCTGACCCGAACTGGGGTCGCGTTCTCGCCGCCGTCGGTATGGCCGAGGCCGACATGGACCCAGACAACATCAGCGTGTACTTCAACGGCCAGCCAGTGTGCGAGGGAAGCACTGGTGCTCCGGGCGCACGAGAAGTGGACTTGAGCGGTGCGGACATTGAGGTCCGCGTGGACTTGGGCACCGGTGGCTCCGGTATCGCGACCGTGAGTACCACCGACTTGTCCTACGCCTACGTGGAGATCAACTCAGAGTACTCGACCTAAAAAAGCTGGGGAATAGACAATGGACAGCAGTATGAACGCAGTAGCGGAACTCACCCGTGGTTTGACCAACCAAGACCGAGCCCATGTGTTGGCGGAGGCTCTGCCGTGGCTTCAGCACTACCGCGACAAGATTGTTGTGGTGAAGTACGGCGGTAATGCCATGATCGATGATGACCTCAAATCGGCATTCGCAGCTGACATGGTCTTCCTGCGCACCGTGGGCGCCAAGCCGGTGGTGGTGCACGGCGGTGGTCCGCAGATCACCACCATGCTTGGCCGGCTCGGTCTTGACAGTGGTGAATTTATTGGTGGATTCCGCGTGACCACGCCAGAGATTCTGGACGTTGTTCGGATGGTTCTCTTCGGCCAGGTCGGGCGTGACCTCCTCGGGCGCATCAACTCCCACGGCCCGTACGCGGTGGGCACCTCAGGAGAGGATGCTGGTTTGTTCACTGCTGAGAAGCGCCTGGTTGAGGTCGATGGTCAGCTGAAGGATATCGGCCTTGTCGGTGAGATTGTGGATGTGAACCCCGCCGCTGTGATGGATATTATCGACGCTGGCAGGATTCCCGTTGTCTCCGGTATTGCACCTGGTGTGGACGGCAATGTGTACAACATCAACGCCGACTCCGCTGCGGGTGCGCTCGCGGCAGCGCTGAAAGCAGAGCGCCTGGTGGTACTCACCAATGTCGAGGGCCTGTACACCGACTGGCCGAATAAGGATTCGTTGCTATCCAAGATCGAAGTCAACGAACTGGAAAAGATCGTGCCCAACCTCGATTCGGGCATGATCCCCAAAATGGAAGCATGCCTCACCGCCGTGAACGGGGGAGTGGCAGCAGCACATGTGATTGATGGGCGTATCCCGCACTCGGTTCTCTTGGAGCTGCTCACCATGGGTGGCATCGGCACCATGGTGTTGCCGAATGACTATGAGCGGGAAAACTACCCGGATGGCACCGTGTTCAGGAAGGACGATGTGCAGTGAGTAACGCAGTGTCGAACACTTCGCTTTCTAACGCGAAGGCGCTGGCCGAATGGTCGGGCGTGTTCATGGATTCCTACGGCACCCCACAATTGCACCTTGTATCGGGCAATGGCGTCACCGTGACGGACGCGGATGGCAAAACCTACATCGATATGTTGGCGGGCATTGCCGTGAATTCCTTGGGGCATGGGCACCCGGCGGTTGTGGGGGCCGTCGAGAAGCAAGTGCGCACCCTCGGACACATTTCTAATTTCTTTGGCTCTTACCCAGCTCTGGCGGTGGCTAAGGAGCTGCGTGCGCGCTTTGGTGATGATCAGGCGCGGGTGTTCTTCTGCAATTCCGGTGCAGAGGCTAATGAGGCGGCATTCAAGCTATCGCGTTTGACGGGGCGCACTCGGGTGCTGAGTGCCGTGCATGGGTTCCATGGACGCACCATGGGTGCGCTGTCTTTGACCGGGCAGCCAGCGAAGCAGAAGCCCTTCGAACCGCTGGTGCCGGGCGTGGAGTTCTATACCTACGGGGATATTGAGAACCTGTGTGAGCTCGTAGAACAAGACCCAACGAGCACTGCTGCTATTTTCCTGGAACCGATCCAGGGCGAGACCGGTGTGATCCCGGCGCCGGAACGCTTCCTGGAAGATGTCCGCGCGCTGTGTGATGAGCACGGGATACTCATGGTGGTGGATGAGGTGCAGACGGGTGTGGGTCGTACCGGAGACTTCTTTGCTCACCAGGCAGCGGGGATCACCCCGGACATTGTCACCATGGCTAAGGGGCTGGCCGGCGGCATGCCTATAGGCGCGGTGATCGCCCGCGGTGAGGCGGCGACGCTGTTTACCCCTGGCTCCCACGGAACGACTTTCGGCGGGAACCCGGTGTCCTGCGCCGCGGCGAAAGCAGTTCTGGGCGTTGTGAACGATGAGTTCTGCCAGGCGGTAAGGATGAAGGGGGAGAGGCTCGCACGGAGCGTCGAAAAGCTATCTGGCATTAACCACGTGCGGGGCCGCGGGCTCATGCTTGGCGTTGTATTGGACGCGCCTGTGGCAAAGAAGATGGTGGTGCGGGGACTGGAAAACGGCGTGATCCTCAACGCACCCACGGACAACGTTGTGCGCCTGACCCCGCCGCTGACCATCACGGATGAAGAACTGGATGCGGCAGTAGAAGCATTCGCAACAACCCTGACGGAGTGCATCCGCGCGGAAGCTGGAGGAGAGTAAACATGATTCATGCAGCACCACGAAACTTTCTGGCGGACGATGATCTTTCGCCCGCTGAGCAGGCAGAAGTGCTCGCTCTTGCGGCAAAGATGAAGCAGGACCGCTACGCATATCGCCCGTTGGAAGGGCCACAATCCGTCGCCGTGCTCTTTGACAAAACCTCCACGCGCACCCGCTTTTCGTTCATGACGGGTATCGCGGAACTTGGCGGATTTCCCATCGTGGCGGAAACTGGCAATTCGCAGATGGGCAAAGGCGAGACCTTCCAGGACACAGGTGCAACCTTGTCGCGGTACGTCTCCGCGATAGTGTGGCGCACGTACGCGCACTCCAACTTCCTGGAGATGGCGCAGGGATCCACCGTGCCCATCATCAACTCCCTTTCAGATGACTTGCACCCCTGCCAGATTCTTGCTGATCTGCAGACCATTATTGAAAACCTCTGCCCTGAGGAAGGGGCCGCGGGTCTCGCTGGTAAAAAGGCTGTGTACCTCGGTGATGGGGATAACAACATGGCCAATTCCTACATGATTGGCTTTGCCACAGCAGGGATGGATATTTCCATCGTTGCGCCGGAAGGTTTCCTGCCCAAGCCGGAGTTTATTGATCGTGCACACACCCGTGCACGGGAGACCGGTGCCACGGTCACGGTGACGACCGATTTGGCTGAGGTTGACGGCGCTGATGTTGTGATCACCGATACATGGGTGTCCATGGGTATGGAGGAAGACGGCAAGGATCGTCGCACGCCTTTCATGCCATACCAGGTCAACCAAACGGTCATGGATCGCGCTGCCAAGGATGCGATCTTCCTCCACTGCCTTCCGGCGTACCGCGGCAGTGAAGTCACCGCTGAGGTCATTGATGGCCCGCAGTCGCGTGTATTCGATGAGGCGGAAAATCGCCTGCACGCACAGAAAGCCCTCCTTACCTGGCTTCTGGAGAACCAGTGACATGACCACACCGAATTCACGCGCCGTGCGCCAGGCAAAAATCCTGGCCATCTTGGATCACACTCGAGTCTCCTCCCAGGTGCAGTTGTCGGAGTTGCTTCTGGACGAAGGCATTGACATCACCCAAGCCACCCTGTCCCGTGACTTGGATGAGCTGGGGGCCCGCAAGGTCCGCCCGTCCGGTGGTGGTCGCTCATACTACGCGGTAGGGGAGGAAGCACAGTCCTTCCAGGCTGCGCCTAAAGGTCCACGGGACAAATTGCGCCGTATGCTCGCTGAGTTGGTAGTCTCCATCGACCACACTGGCAACATCGCAGTGCTGCGCACGCCGGCCGGTGCGGCACAGTATTTGGCCAGCTACATTGATCGCGTGGCGCTCGACCAAGTGGTGGGTACCATCGCGGGTGATGACACGGTGTTCGTGTTGGCCCGAGAACCCCTTACCGGCAAAGAATTAGCCGAGGAGTTCATGGGGGACCGGGACGAGCATTCCGACGGCGATGAGCCCGGGGCCGGGTAGTACGCTGTCATACATTCTTTACTAAGCATTCAACAGAGCTAAGGAGCCCTTAAAACATATGACCAATCGCGTCGTTCTTGCTTATTCCGGCGGCCTGGACACGTCCGTCGCAATCCCGTACCTCGCTGAAATGACCGGCGGTGAGGTGGTTGCTGTTTCCCTCGACCTCGGCCAGGGCGGCGAGGACTTGGAGTCCGTGCGTCAGCGCGCCCTTGACTGCGGTGCGGTGGAGTCCATCGTTGTGGATGCCCGCGATGAGTTCGCCGAAGAGTACTGCCTGCCCACCATCAAGGCGAACGGCATGTACATGAAGCAGTACCCGCTGGTGTCTGCGATTTCCCGCCCGCTGATTGTCAAGCACCTCGTCGAAGCTGCTAAGGAGCATGGTGGCACCCACGTTGCACACGGCTGCACCGGTAAGGGCAACGACCAGGTGCGTTTCGAGGTTGGCTTTGTCAACATGGATCCGAACCTGGAGATTATCGCTCCGGCACGTGATTACGCATGGACCCGTGACAAGGCGATCGAGTACGCCGAGGGCAAGGATCTTCCGATTGAGCAGTCCGCTGCATCGCCGTTCTCCATTGACCAAAACGTTTGGGGTCGTGCGGTTGAGACCGGCTTCCTCGAGGATCTGTGGAACCCGCCGACAAAGGACCTGTACGCCTACACCGAGGACCCGGCCCTGGGGAATGCTCCGGACGAGGTGATCATTTCCTTCGAGGGCGGCAAGCCCGTTGCCATTGACGGCCGCAAGGTGACCATGCTCGAGGCCATCGAGGAGATGAACCGCCGCGCTGGTGCGCAGGGCGTTGGCCGCCTGGACATGGTGGAGGACCGCCTGGTGGGCATCAAGTCCCGCGAGGTCTATGAGGCTCCGGGCGCTGTTGCACTCATCACCGCACACGAGGCACTTGAGGATGTCACCGTCGAGCGTGAGCTTGCACGTTACAAGAGGCTTATCGACGCACGCTGGTCCGAGGAAGTCTACGACGGCCTCTGGTTCGGCCCCTTGAAGCGCTCCTTGGACGCTTTCATTGAGTCCACTCAGGAGCACGTCACCGGCGATATCCGCATGGTTCTGCACGCAGGCTCCATCACGGTCAACGGCCGTCGTTCCAGCCACTCGCTGTATGACTTCAACCTGGCTACCTACGACACGGGCGATACCTTCGACCAGTCCCACGCCAAGGGTTTTGTCAAGCTGCACGGTTTGTCTTCCGAGATCGCTAACAAACGTGACCGCGAAGCTGGGAAGTAAACAGAGCACGGTCAAAAACACGCTCAAGGACGCGAGGGAAGGACGATAGGAATGGAACAGCACGGTACGAATGAAGGTGCGCTGTGGGGTGGCCGATTTTCCGGTGGCCCATCGGAGGCAATGTTCGCACTGTCAGTGTCTACCCATTTCGACTGGATCCTCGCTCCATATGACGTATTGGCGTCCAAGGCTCACGCCAAGGTGCTCAACCGCGCGGGCCTTTTGACCGATTCGGACTTAGAAGCGATGCTCGCTGGCCTGGATCAGCTTGGCCGTGATGTAGCTGATGGCTCTTTCGGCCCAGAACCCTCCGATGAAGATGTGCACGGAGCGATGGAGCGTGGCCTCATTGATCGGGTTGGCCCCGAACTCGGTGGCCGTCTGCGCGCTGGACGTTCCCGCAATGACCAGGTTGCAGCCATGTTCCGAATGTGGCTGCGCGACGCCGTGCGCGCTATCTCCCTCGATGTCACAGACCTCGTGGATGCCCTGAGTAAACAGGCGGCAGCTCACCCGGATGCCATTATGCCGGGCAAGACCCACTTTCAGGCAGCCCAGCCCATCCTGCTAGCCCACTCACTGCTGGCCCACGCACAGCCTTTACTTCGTGATCTTGAACGCGTCCGCGATCTAGACAAGCGGCTGGCAGTCTCGCCGTACGGTTCTGGTGCGCTCGCCGGATCTTCGCTGAAGCTCGACCCCGAAGCCATTGCCGAGGAGCTCGGTTTCGACTCCGCTGCGGATAACTCCCTGGATGGCACCTCCTCCCGCGATTTTGTGTCGGAGGCAGCATTCGTCCTTGCTCAGATTGGGGTGGATATTTCTCGCCTTGCTGAGGAGATTATCGCGTGGTCAACGCCAGAATTCGGCTACATCACGCTTGATGACGCGTGGTCAACGGGATCTTCGATCATGCCGCAGAAGAAAAACCCGGACGTTGCAGAGCTTGCTCGCGGTAAGTCCGGCCGCCTCATTGGTAACCTGACAGGTCTTCTGGCTACGTTCAAGGCCATGCCGCTGGCCTACAACCGTGACCTGCAGGAGGACAAAGAGCCGATCATTGACTCAGTCAATCAGCTTCGGATCCTCCTACCAGCCATGACTGGTTTGGTGTCCACCCTCGTTTTCCATGAGGATCGCATGAGGGAGCTCGCTCCGGCGGGCTTCACCCTTGCTACAGATCTGGCGGAGTGGATGGTGCGCCAAGGCGTTCCGTTCCGTGAAGCACACGAGGCGACTGGTGCCTGCGTTCGCATTGCGGAGTCTCGAGGAGTTGATCTTGTGGATTTGACGGATGAGGAGCTCGTTAGCGTCGATAAGCGACTCACCCCTGACGTCCGTAAGGTGCTCACTATTGATGGTGCCGTGGCCTCCCGTTCTACCCGTGGCGGCACAGCTGGCGTTCGCGTTGCGGAGCAGCGCCAGCGTGTTGATGAGGCGAATGCACAGGCCCGCGCATGGGCCCGATTCCGTCCCACGGGGGCTTAATTAGCACGACGCACCCCCTCAGCCTGCAAAGTTAACAAGCGCACCTTAAACTGAGAACATGTCCACACAAAAGCCTTACGCCGACCTCGGAAGAAACAGTCCCTCCAGCTTTGGGGCACACCGTGCTGCTAGCCCAAGAAGTAGTTCATCCGGAAAGAGTCGTCAGAGATGGTCCATCGGCCTCGGTAGTTTGCTCGTGATTGTTGCGGTTATCGCCGTGCTCATGGGCCGCGGCATCATTCCCGGATTTACCGGCGCCACCGATCGTTTCGGTCCTGGCGGAAATGGGAGCGCTGGCCCAGCCAAGGGCACACAAGCGGTACACGGTGTCGTGGGTTCTGAAAAGCGGGAGTACTTTGAGGATCCGGCCGTGGTGGAGCGTCTCCGGGAGCTTGGCTACACAGTCACGGTTAACACTGCTGGCTCGCGACGCATCGCAACTGAAGTAGACCTCAAAACAGAGGACTTTGTTTTTCCGTCCTCGAGCCCCGCGACCCAGAAGATTACGGATCAAGGCTTAGGCTATTCCGCCGATTACCCCTTCTTTTCCCCCATGGCGGTGGCCACTTTCCAGCCAATCGTGGACTTGCTTGTTGGGGCTGAAGTGGTGCGAAAAGAAGGGGACACCTACGTCCTGGATATGAACAGGTTCATCGAGATCACCCAGGAGGGGAAACGTTGGCGCGACTTCGGCGATAGTTTCCCTTCACCGCGCAATGTCCAGATTTCCACGACGGACATACGCTCCTCAAATTCCGCGGCGATGTTCTTGTCTATCTTGGCGTGGCAGTTCGGTGAACGTGAACCGGACAAGGCAAACGATGTTGACTGGCTCACGCAGCAGGTCGCTCCGTTTTTTACCGATCAAGGCTATACCCAATCTTCTTCCGCAGGGCCCTTCAATGACTACTTAAGCCAAGGTATGGGGTCCTCGCCGATGGTGCTTGTCTACGAGGCCCAGTTCCTTGGGGAGCAAATGAAGCCGAACTCCCGCATCAAAGACGATATGGTGCTTGTCCAGCTAGACCCGACGGTGCTGGCTAACCATGGCATCGTAGGAATTAGCCCAGAAGGCAAGGAGCTCGGTCGTCTCTTGTCTACTGATGAGACTTTGCAACGGCTGGCTGCTCAACATGGCTTCCGGCCAGCTAGCCACGATTACCTCACGGAAATTCTGGGAGAAAAGGGCTTCCCGCCACCATCGAGTTATGTGTCGTCGGTTGACCCACCGAACTATGACCGGTTGGAAGCACTCATTGAAGGGACGGGTAAACGCTTTGGCTCCATCCCGCCGCGGCAGTAGGAGGAGCAGGAGAAATGAAAAAATTAGTAGCACTGCTTGTCGCTTCGCTCATGAGTTTGACGCTCACCGCGTGCGAGTTGACAGAAGAAGCAAGCCAATCGTTGGGGTCCAACTCAGATACTCCATTGAGCATTGTCGCTGCAACTGAGTTGGAGGACTTGGAACCCCTAGTCCAGCAGGCCGCCGAAGAACTTGGATTTCCCATTAATTTGGAATTCCATAAAGGCACGCTTCAGAACTCCCAAGACCTAAGGGACGGGAAATTTGATGGCTCAGTAGATGCCACGTGGATGGCCACCAACCGCTACGTTGACCTCATTGGTGCGCGTGGTGCGCTTGCGAATGAGACGAAGATAGCCACGAGCCCTGTCGCCTTCGGTGTGCAAAAGGCAAAGGTCCGCGAGCTTGGCTGGGATCAAAAGCAGCCCACGTGGAGTGAATTCGCAGCTGCTGGCCGCGAAGGTAAGTTCACATTCGGTATGACGGACCCGTCAGCGTCTAACTCAGGCTTCTCCGCGCTCGTCTCCGTAGCCACTGCAATGGCTGACACTGGTTCCGCGCTGACGGACCAGGATATTGAGAATGTGGGACCAAGCCTCCACGAACTTTTCCAGGCTCAGTCTCTGGTTTCTGGATCATCTGGGTGGCTCGCTGATTCTTTTCTGGAGGATCCGACAGAGGCAGATGCGATTATCAACTATGAGTCCACATTGCATCAGATGCGCGCCGAAGGAGCTGATATTGATGTCATTGTTCCTGCTGATGGGGTGATTTCCGCAGATTATCCGTTGTCCACGCTAGCTAATCCAGTTAGTGACGATGGTGCGGAGAAGGTTAAGGCACTCGCGGACTGGCTGCTTGACCACCAGCAATCTATCGCGGACTCTTACCGTCGCCCCGTACACGATGTGGAGAATATTCCGGCTGAGCTGCAGAGCCAAACCGTTATTGAACTGCCATTTCCAAGCAACTACGGAACGGTGCAGCACCTCGTCCAGCGCTACAACAATGAGTTCCGTACAAAGGGCAACACCACATTCGTGTTGGATATCTCCGGTTCGATGGAGGGTGAGCGCCTTGATTCGCTCAAACAAATCATGACGTCTCTGGTGGATGGCACTGCAGCAACGACCATTGGAAACGTGTCGTTGCGCGATGGGGAGACGGTGACCTTCCAGAAATTCTCCGCAGAACCGGGAGAGTCATTTACCGGCACGTACAGCACGACTGATCCGGCAGTGCAGCAGCAGTTCCTGGACTATATCAATAGCCTCGTCGCTTTTGGCGGAACGAACATCTACGACACGATTCTGGATGTGACGGAGACGGCGGACCCTAATGCGGGCATCACGTCGATCGTGTTGTTGACGGACGGGGAAGTGACGGCCGGGCGTGGCATGGCTCAGTTCAAGGACGATTACGCGAGGGTGACCGCGGATAAGGGGGTCGTCCCTGTGTTTGTCATCCAGTACGGTGAAGCCAACGTGGAAGAAATGAAAGAACTGGCGGACATGACCGGCGGCGCTGTGTTTGATGCGATTAACGGTGACCTCGCTGACGCGTTCAAGGAGATTCGTGGGTACCAGTAAACACTCCGCCACACCCGCACGCGGCGATAGCTTCTTCACCTCCAACAAGAACTTGGTGGGAATGGGCCTTGCCATTGCGGTTATCGGCGCGCACGTGATTATTGGCCTTGGCTTCCTATGGCCGATTGTTGCGGCCGCTGCTTGGGGCGCTGGCGTGATGCTGACACCTGCGCCATCGCAGAAAACTCTTCCGTCCGTCGCTTCACCACCTCTTCCATCGGGGGAGCAGTTGGAACAAAAGCTCACGGAAAACCTTAGTTCTCTCTATAACGTAGATCCTCCGGTACCTGTTGCTGTACAGGCGATGAAGTTAGAGAACACGCTGAGATTTGTCTTTGAGGAGTGGGATGACCTGGAATCGGCCCCGCAGCACCAGCAGACCATTTGGAGCATTGTGAATATCTACCTCCCTGAGGTGATCACGACTTATCTGGATGCGCCGCAGTACCGAAGCCCAGAAGCCGCCGATGTGGTCACTGGCTCACTAGCCACGTTGACCACCGCTGCCGCGAAAGTGAAGCGGGGCATCTTGGACCAGAACCTGCGTGCTTTGGATTCTCAGGCCCGAATGTTGCGGGAAGCCTTCGGCGACCTGCCTGGGTTGGATAAGAATTAGACAAGGTACGATGAGGCACCATGACGTCCAACACTCCAACGCTTGACCCACTGCTTCTTGACATCCTTGCATGTCCGAAGGACAAGGGGCCCTTGGAGTATCTCAAGGACGAGCAGTTGCTGGTCAATCGTCGTCTTGGCATTGCCTATCGTATCGATGAAGGCATTCCAGTTTTGCTTATCGACGAAGCTGTGCCGTATCCCGCCGAGTAGCACCCGAATTCTGGCTATTTAACCTTGCTAAAGTAATTCCATTTAAAACTCAACGAGGCTTGAAAGAACTGTTCTATGGCTGACAGTGCAAACATTATTGATGAACTAGAGTGGCGCGGACTGATCAATCAGTCCACTGACTTGGATGCCCTGCGGGAAGTCACGGCAGCGCCGATCACCCTGTACGCAGGATTTGACCCGACGGGACCGTCCTTGCACGCCGGCCACCTCGTCCCGTTGCTCATGCTGCGTCGTTTCCAGGAGGCTGGTCATCGTCCGATCGTGCTCGCTGGTGGTGCTACAGGCATGATAGGGGATCCACGTGATGTGGGGGAGCGCTCCATGAACTCGGCCGACACTGTCGGTGATTGGGCGAAGCGTATCGCTGGTCAGCTCGAGCGCTTCGTCTCCTTTGAAGGTGAGAACGCCGCGATTATGGCGAACAACGCTGACTGGATCAATGAAATGTCCGTGATCACCTTCTTGCGTGATGTGGGTAAACACTTCTCCCTGTCCACCATGTTGTCTCGTGACACGGTGAAGCGTCGTCTGGAAAATGACGGCATCTCCTACACCGAGTTCTCCTACATGCTGCTGCAGGCAAACGACTACGTGCAGCTGCGTCGCCGCTACGACTGTGTGTTGCAAGTTGGTGGCTCTGATCAGTGGGGCAATCTTGTTGCTGGTGTGGACCTGAACCGGCGCATTGACAGTGCGTCCGTGCACGCTCTGACTGTGCCGCTAGTGACGGACTCTGAGGGCAAGAAGTTTGGCAAGTCCACCGGTGGGGGCTCTCTGTGGCTCGACCCGGAGATGACCAGCCCATACCGCTGGTACCAGTACTTCATTAATACTGCCGATGCTGACGTGATTCGCTACTTGCGTTGGTTCACCTTCTTGACCAAGGAGGAGCTGGATGAACTCGAAGTTGAGGTCAAGGAGCGCCCATTTAAACGCGTCGCGCAGAAGAGGCTTGCGCAGGAAATGACGGATCTGGTCCACGGGCCGGAGGCTACAAAGAACGTTGAACTGGCATCCCAAGCTCTCTTCGGCCGTGCCGAGCTGACGGACCTCGATGAGGCAACCCTGGCTGGTGCAGTGTCTGAGACCGATGTGTTTGAGATTGGTGCGGGCGAACCACGCGGAATCGTCGATATGCTCGTGGGAACTGGTTTGGCCGAGTCCAAGGGCGCTGCACGCCGCATCATCAAGGAAGGTGGCGCATACGCCAACAATCAGCGTATTGATTCAGAGGACTGGGAGCCGACAGCCGCGGACTTGCTCCACGGTTCCTGGATTGTGCTGCGCCGCGGTAAGAAGAATTTCTCCGGCGTGAAGGTGAATGGGTAGGTGACGCAATGAGCGAGGACAACAACCAGACACACGGGCGCGTGGGCCGTGAAGGCCGCCCACGTCGTACGCACGCGAACCGTGGTGGCGCCGGACGCGACGGCAGCAACGGCAAAGTGCGCCATGATCGCTCCAACCCTTATCGCCAGGGTTTCCGTGAGGACCGTATGGCACAGAAAGAAAATGAGCCGGCATTGCCGGACGATATTGATGCGTCCGACCTTGACCCTTCGGTGCTGCAGGACCTGCGCGTATTGGCTAAGGACAACGCAGACAAGGTGGCCAAGCACATGATCATGGCGGCATCCTGGATGGCCGATGATCCGCAGTTGGCTCTGAGGCACGCGCGTGCAGCGAAAAACCGCGCCGGACGTGTTGGTGTGGTCCGCGAAGCAGCAGGTATTGCTGCGTACCACGCTGGTGAATGGAAAGAGGCTTTGTCGGAGCTGCGAGCCGCACGCCGCATGAGCGGTGGCCCAGGCCTCTTGGCTGTTATGGCGGATGCGGAACGTGGACTCGGTCGGCCGGAGAAAGCAATTGAGATCGGGCGTAGCCCGGAAGCGAAACAGCTGGATCCCGATTCCCGGATTGAACTGGCCATTGTGGTTGCTGGTGCACGCCACGACCTGGGTCAGCACGAATCTGCGTTGGCAACGTTGCAGCAGATGAACCCGTCGTTAAGTGCCCAAGGTTTCGCGCAGACCCGTCTTGCCTACGCTTACGCGGATGCGTTGCAGCAAATTGGTCGTACGGACGAGGCGCGCCACTGGTTTGAACACGTCGCCGCGGTGGACGAGGACTCGTGGACTGACGCCAGCCAGCGTCTCAAGGAACTGAGCTAGGGGGCTGCGATGAGCGTGATTGCGCCATATGATGCGCTGTTGCTCGATCTTGATGGCACCGTATGGGCTGGTGGTAGCGCTATCCCGCACGCGGTTGAGAACATCAATGCGTGTGCGGCGTCGCAGTGCGCCGTGGCCTACGTGACGAATAATGCGTCCAAAGGCCCGGATGAGGTAGCTGGCAAGCTCCAAGCCATTGGTCTTGAGGCCACCCCGGCTGATGTATTGACCTCAGCGCAAGCTGCCGTGGTGCTTGCACAGCGTCACGCGCAGCCCGGCGCGAATGTTCTCGTGGTTGGGGCAGATTCTTTCAAGGAGTTGGTGCGCGACGCAGGGTTTGTCGTTGTGGACTCCGCTGACGACAATCCGGCGGTGGTTTTGCATGGGCACAATCCGGACACCGGGTGGCGGCAGCTCTCCGAAGCGGCCTTGGCTATCCGCAAGGGCGCGGTGTACCTGGCCAGTAACTTGGACTCGACTTTGCCTGCGGAGCGTGGATTCATGGTGGGCAATGGTTCCATGGTCGCCGCGGTGACTAATGCCACCGGTGTTGTGCCTGAAGCTGCCGGCAAACCAGGGCGCGCCATGTTCGATCTGGCGCAGGAAAAGCTTGGCGGGCACAAGCCATTAGTGGTGGGGGACCGCTTGGATACGGACATCGCCGGTGGTGTGGCAGCGGGGATGGATACCTTGCACGTGCTTACCGGCGTGTCCGGTCCGCGGGCGCTCATTTCTGCACCGATGGAACAACGCCCAACATTTATCGCTGAGGATCTGCGTGTGTTGAACAGCTGTGCAGGAGACTTTAGCTCTTTGGCTCCGGCTGCTCAGGGTGGTTTCACCGCAGAGGTTGAGCAGCAGACTGCCGATGGCGTTGTTATCGTTCTCGATGGTGGCAATGCGGACGCTACATGGCTCCAAGCGCTACGCACTGTTCTGAGTGTGGCTTGGTCTCTTGAGGGCGCGCCCACAATCATCGATGTGAGGTCAGCTTCCCCTGTGGCAGGTACGGCGATAAAGGCGTGGTGGTAATCCTCATGCAACCTCATAACACCCCGGTTCCGAAACCGCGCGATCCCCGTAAGCCTGAGATAACACCGGATGAGTTGTCCACGCGTTTTGAGGCGGTGCTCTCCCGTCCGATGGATGATCTGGCTGCCGAGTTGGTTGAGTATGAGGCGGCGTATGAGGTGCTTGCAGAAGCACTCCAGGACCGGGCTTGAAGGGGACAGGCATGACGCCAGGGCGGAGACGTTTGGACGCGGAACTCGTGCGCAGAAAGATCGCACGTTCACGCGATCAGGCTGTGGAGTGGATTAAAGCTGGCCGAGTTGAGGTTGGCGGTTTTGTGGCTCAGAAGCCGGCCACCGTTGTGGAACCGGATGTGTCCATCAAGGTTGCGGAGGCTGACGGAGATGATTGGGCTTCACGCGGAGCCCACAAGTTACTTGGGGCACTAGATGCCTTCGAACCCCTTGGCCTCAGTGTTGCTGGTAAACGAGCCCTTGACGCTGGTGCCTCCACCGGCGGGTTTACCGATGTGCTCCTGGACCATGGTGCAAAAGAAGTCATTGCTGTGGATGTGGGGTATGGCCAGTTAGTGTGGCGTCTGCAAAACGATGAACGCGTGACAGTGTTAGACCGCACCAATATCAGGCACCTCACCCCAGACATGATGGGCGGGCCCGCGCAGGTGATGGTGGGTGACCTCTCATTCATATCCCTGGAGTTGGTCCTTCCGGCTATCACGAACTGCCTAGAAGACGGTGCTGACCTGCTTCCTATGGTGAAGCCACAGTTTGAGGTGGGAAAGGAGCGCCTGGGCAGCGGGGGAGTTGTGCGCTCCCCGGAACTGAGAGCAGAGGTGACCTTGGGGGTCGCGCAATTCGCTCATACTTTAGGCCTAAGTTGTCGCGCTGCAGTGGCTTCTCCGCTTCCTGGGCCGAGTGGGAACGTAGAATACTTCCTATGGCTGGTTAAGGATGATGTCCACAGCGCCCCGAGCGATGGCGAGTTGGCCGCTATGATTCAGCGGGCAGTAGAGGAAGGACCGAAAAACTAATGGCTACAAGCAGTGACCGTGCTGTTCTTTTGGTGCCCCATACTCGCCGTGAAGGCAACATTGCTTCTGCTGCCCGAGCAACTGAGCTGCTGCTTGAGGCCGGCTTCACTGTCCGTTTGTTGGGTGATGAGGAATTGCCTTACGCCGGTAACTACCCGGCTTTGGATGAGCTATGCCGAGTTGAACCGGATGATCATGCTGCGGAAGGGTGTGAGCTTGTCCTCGTCCTTGGCGGTGATGGAACGTTCCTGCGAGCTGCTGGTTTTGCCCGCGCCCAGGATGTGCCTGTCTTGGGCATCAACTTGGGCCACATTGGCTTCTTGGCAGAGTGGGAAGAAGATAGCCTGGAAACCGCTATCCGTCGCGTCATCGACCGCGAGTACTCGCTAAATAGCCGCATGACCATTGATGTCACTGTTCATGACCATAACAATGATTTAGTGGGCACTGGTTGGGCTCTGAACGAGGCTAGCTTGGAGAACTTGGATCGTCGTGGTGTCCTGGATGCGATCCTTGAAGTTGATCTTCGCCCGGTGAGCTCCTTTGGTTGCGATGGTGTGCTGATTTCCACCCCGACGGGTTCAACGGCCTACGCGTTCTCCGCCGGAGGCCCTATTTTGTGGCCAGAGTTGGATGCAATTCTGGTCGTGCCGAATAACGCGCACGCGCTGTTTACTAAGCCCCTCGTGGTGTCGCCTAGTTCCAAGGTCGCGGTTGAGTCCCTGATCACTACCACGCCAGCCGATGTCGTGCTGGATGGTTTCCGCCACCTGGAAATGCCACCTGGTTCGCGCCTTGAAGTTGTTCGTGGCGAGCGCCCGGTGCGTCTCGTGCGCCTGGACGATAGACCATTCACGGACCGTTTGGTGAGCAAGTTGCACCTGCCGGTCAATGGCTGGCGCGGTCCTGTGGTCAAGGATGATTTCTCTTACGCCGATAACGTGACGCAACGGTAGGTCTATGCTCACCGAAATCACTATCGATAACCTTGGCGTTATCCCGCATTCATCCGTCGAATTCTCACCGGGTCTCAATGTCCTCACCGGTGAGACCGGTGCGGGTAAAACAATGGTTGTTACCGGTTTACGTTTGCTCACCGGGGGCCGTGCAGATGCGTCGAAGGTGCGCACTGGGGCTGCGCAAGCCACTGTTGAAGGTGCCTTCAGCACGAACATGCTTATCGACGATGCTCTGGCCGCCATCACCGCCATCACCGACGAGGCCGGGGCGCAACCGGATGAGAACGGTGAATACCTTATAGCCCGCTCGGTGAAAGCTTCTGGCCGTTCCCGTGCGCACCTTGGTGGCCGAACAGTCCCGGCGGCAACTCTGGCAGAGTTCACCTCGCACTTATTGACTATTCACGGTCAGAATGATCAGCTCCGCCTGCTTGCGCCAGCAGAACAACTCGCTGCATTGGATGCGTTTGACCCGGCGATTGCTCCGTTGAAGGAGCGCTACCGTAAGGCTTACACGCAGTGGCGCGCGACGTCGAAGGATCTGCGAGAAAGAACAGAGAAGCGCCGTGAGTTGGCCCAAGAAGTTGATCGGCTCCAATTCGCCGTCGAAGAAATTGATGGCATTGATCCCCAAGAGGGGGAAGACACCGATCTGGTAGCAACGATCAACCGCTTGCAGGACGTGGATGCGTTGCGCGCATCTGCGCTTGGTGCACTCGTGGACATCGATGGGGCGGAGGCTGCTGGCGACTACGGGGCTGGTGCTGAAAGCACCGATCCTGCTTCCACGCTTATTGGCCAAGCTGCATCATCTTTGCAGCAAGCAAGCGATGGTCATCTGCGTGAGCTAGGGAGCCAGTTGGCGGATGTCGCGGCGGTGCTTACGGATGTCTCCGGTGAACTCGGTACGTTCTTGTCTGATCTGCCGAGTGATCCGGATGAGTTGGAACGGTTACTCCAACGCCAGCAGGAGCTTAAAACCCTCACACGTAAATATGCCCCCGATATCGCAGGTGTGCTCGCTTGGCGTGCGAAGGCAGCAAAACGCTTAACCTCGATTGATACCTCTGCGGAGGCGATCGAGGAGTTGAAGAAGCGCGTTGCAGCCAGCGAAAAAGAAACGACTACTGCAGCGAAAGCCCTCACTAAAGCGCGTACCTCCGCAGCGAAAGCGTTGGAAAAGGCGGTGACCGAGGAGCTGCGTGGGCTGGCGATGCCGAAAGCGCGGATAACCGTGGCCGTCGATAAGCAAGAATTCGACCGTAACGGTGCGGACAGCGTTGAGTTGCGATTAGCGCCGAATGATGCGCTTGAGCCACAACCCTTGGCATCCAGTGCTTCAGGTGGTGAGCTTTCTCGCGTCATGCTTGCCTTGGAGGTCATTCTGTCCAGCAAACAGGGTGGTGCAACGTTGGTTTTTGATGAGGTGGATGCCGGTGTCGGTGGCCGTGCTGCTGTCGAGATTGGGCGACGCCTAGCCCGCTTAGCGCAAAACAACCAGGTCATTGTGGTCACACACCTGCCACAGGTTGCCGCATATGCCACAACCCACCTGCATGTGTCCAAGAACGTGGGGGATGAATCCGTGACTTCGGGCGTAGACGTCCTTGAAGGTGATGCCCGGATCGATGAGCTCGCTCGGATGCTCGCCGGCATGGATGATTCTGAGACGGGTCGTGCACACGCTACCGAGCTTATGAAGCGAGCCCAGACTGAGATCGCTTCATTCTAAAAAGAGGGCAGTTCTTACAGCGCGCCTCCACCAATAAAGCTGGTTGATGCAGCAAGATCGCGTGTTATGAGCTCTACTTCCAACGCCTCCGCGACGAAAGAACCTACCCCTCAGAAGGTTGGCTTTCCCAATGTCTCAATCCATGCACACCTGCGCGATTGCACACCGCAGGGAAAGGGCCTGCGCAAGTTCAACGCGGGCGATATTGCCGTGGTGGATGCGCCGGACTTGACTCGTCGTGAGGCGCAGGCGCTGCTTCGGAAGCGCCCGGCAGCTGTTGTGAACATTGGAAAGTTCTCTACCGGCAACATTCCTAACTATGGGCCACAACTCTTGCTGGACGCCAACATCCCGCTGTATGAGGAGGCTGGCGCTGCTACGCGCGAGTACTTCCGTGATGGCAAAAAAGCAACGCTTGCCCCTAACGGTGATGTCATCGTGGGTAAGAAGGTGATCGCGCAGGCGACGTATCTGAGTCGCGACAACGCTAACAAAGTTTTTGATACCGCTCAGCGCACCCTCGTTGACAATATGGAAGCTTACTTTGGCAACAGCATCGAGTTCATTCATTCCGAATCGCCGCTGCTTGTCGACGGCGTCGGAGTCCCCGAGCTCGGCGATGTCATGGATGGCCAGAAAGTCCTCATTGTTGCTCCCACCCCCGATGCGCGTGAGCGAGTGAGGAATCTACGAAACTTCATCCGCGAGTACCGTCCCGTAATCATCGGTGTTGGTAGTGCTGCTGACACGTTGCTGGATTTGGGTTACGCCTGCGAGTTCATCGTCGGCGATCCGGCCGATATCTCCACGGATGCGCTGCGTGGCGACGCACGTGTGATCCTGCCGGCAGACCCGGACGGGCACGCCGCTGGGCTTGAGCGCATCCAGGATCTTGGCGTTGGCGCGGTGACATTCCCCGCAGCCGCTGATTCGGCTATGGACTTGGCTATTTTGCTGGCTGTCTTCCACGACGCTGAAACAATTGTCACCGTCGGTGACCTCGTCGATCTGGACCGTATCTTCGCCAACGACTTAGCAGCCTCCCCAGCCGCAATGCTCACTCGCCTCAAAGCGGGGAATCGCATTGTGGAATCCACGGTGGTTGAGAACCTGTACAAGACCAGCTCTGGTTCTGGTGCGGCATGGGCCTGGGCAATTCTTGGCCTGTTCGTGGCAATCGCAACAGTGGTCCTCATTGTCGGTTTCATGGGTAACGGCACGTTCGTTGACAACCTCGCCGACACGTGGGACAACTTCGCCCTGACCGTCCGGAACCTTTTTAACCGCTAGAAGGGGTGCAACAACATGTCGAAAAAGAAGACAGGCAGTGCTGGATTGGTTGCCAGTGGCCTCGCATGGGGGCTTGCGGGTGGACTCGCACTGGGCACCCTCGTGGTTGCTCCCTCCCTAGCACCGATTTCTGATTACGCGTTTAACAACATCGACTCCACCAGCGGGGGCGGCGCCGAGAAAAACGAGCAGGAGGGCGAGGCCCCAGGTAACCCGGAGGCGAACTCCGCTAACGCTCTTCTGGCCGGCCACTCCACGCGCATCGTGGAAAGCACGTTGGAGCAGCGCCCCTACATCATCGTACGTGCCCCGAACGCAGATGAGGAGGATGTGAAGGCCATCGAAGCTCTCGCTCAGCAGGCGGGCGCCACGGCTGCGGGAGAAATCTTCCTGACGGACAAGTTCCTCTCTCAAGACGGAGCCGATGAGCTGCGCTCCATCATCGCGAATACTCTTCCAGCCGGTGCTCAGCTGTCAGTGGATAATCAGGCACCAGGCATCCATGCCGGTGAGTCCCTGGGGAGCGCGTTGATGTTCGATGTAGAGAAAAATGAGCCGATTGCAACGGTTGAAGACCGTGCTTTGGTTTTACACGCGCTGCGTGATGCTGGATTCATCGAATACGCTGACGGCACCATAACCCCGGCGCAGGGCATCATCGTGGTAACCGGCGGGAGTGTTGAGGAAGGCGAGGGCACCCAGGACGATGCGGAAGCCTTTGCCGCCACAGTCCTGGCTGATTTTGTCCAGGGGTTGGACTCCCGCGGGGGTGCTGTTGTGCTCTCTGGTCGCCGCGGGGCAGCAGCGCCGCATGGTTCCATTGAGCTCATTCGTTCCAATGCTGAGGCGAGTGCTGCAGTATCTACCGTGGATTCGGTCGACACCGAGACCGGGCGCATCTCCACCATCCTCGCACTAGCGGAGCAGCTCAACGATAAGTCCGGTGCCTACGGGGCAGCCTCGAATGCGCAGGCACCAGCGCCGGAACGTCCGCGCACTGAGCCAGCTGAATAAAACAAAGGATCCGGCCCGAACTGTGCCTCCGCGCTGGGCTTAGATTGGTGTTATGACTTCCCACTCACAATCACAGCGACACGAATTCAGTGTGACTAGCTCTGAGCTGCTGGTGGACGCACCTATTGTGGCGCTCCGCCGTGACTCCGTGACCATGCCGGGTGGTGGCAGCGCTCACCGCGAGATCGTAGAACATTTTGGGGCTGTTGCTGTTGTCGCTGTGGATAATCAAAATCGCATTGCACTCGTGGAGCAATACCGTCATAGCGTAGGTCGGCGTTTGTGGGAACTTCCCGCAGGTTTGTTGGACGTTGCGGGTGATAGCGAATTGACCACAGCGAAACGTGAACTGGTGGAAGAAGCCGGACTCAAGGCGCAGGACTGGTCACTCCTGCTTGACCTGGCCACCTCCCCGGGTTTCGCCGAGGAAGCTGTACGTGTATTCATGGCTACTCGTTTGAGTGAGGTTGAACGCCCACCAGCTGAAGATGAAGAAGCAGATATGGGCTTCACGTGGATGCACATTGAGGACGCACGAGAAGCCGTCATGTCCGGCCGGATTGTGAACTCGATTGCCGTTGCTGGGATTCTCTCTGCGGCAGATGTACTTTCAGGACAGTCCAAAACCCGGCCCATCGACACACCGTTTGAGGTGCGACCCACGCATTTGGCCAAACGGCGTCAGCGCCAAGGCGTACAACCGGACATGAAAAAGATCGGACAGTAGTGAAAGCACAGGCTGTTGGTCAACTGTGGCTTGATCACCTCGCTGTGGAGAGAGGTGTTTCGGAGAACACGCTGAGCAATTACCGTCGTGATGTTAAGCGCTATGTTTGTTGGCTCGAGCACGCCGGTAAAACGGACCTCGTATCGGTGACTACAGCGGATCTCGAGGCCTATGTCGCGGATCTGCGCCGCGGCGATGAGCACCGGAAACCACTCGCGGCATCCTCCACGAACCGGGCGCTCGTTGTTGCCAGAGGCCTGCACAAATTCGCCACCGTTGAAGGCATCGTTATTGCGGACGTTGCGGCACGCGTGTCTCCGCCGAAACAAGGTGACAAGCTGCCAGACACTTTGAGTATTGATGAGGTGAGCAAACTTCTCGACGATTGCCCGACCGATACCCCCATCCAATTGCGGGACAAAGCGTTGTTGGAGATTCTTTATGCCACGGGAGCGCGTGTTTCGGAGGTGCTGGGGTTGGTTGTGGATGATGTCTCCCAGATGCCTGGGTACATCAAGGTCACTGGAAAAGGGGATAAGCAACGCATCATCCCGGTGGGGCGCACAGCGAATCACGTTTTAGATGCCTACTTGGTGCGCGGACGTCCTGCGCTATCGCAGGGCAAAACTCATGCGTTGTTTTTGAATAAGCGTGGGGGAGCGCTGTCACGTCAGAGCACGTGGACAATTATCAAGGATGCGGCTTCACGCGCGGGGATTGCAAAGGAAGTCTCACCACACACGCTGCGCCATTCCTTTGCAACACACCTTCTTGAGGGTGGGGCAGACGTCCGTACGGTCCAGGAGCTACTCGGTCACGCCAGTGTGACAACAACGCAGATCTATACTCATGTCACTCCAGAGAACTTGCGTGAAGTCTGGCGCACCGCGCACCCGCGTTCCTAAACCACTCCGAAAACACGGCGATCAGACGCATTACGCGGTAAATAACACCTGTGTAAGATGACGGACAGTAATGTTTTGGTCGACCTGATGATGAAGGGCGGGACCGTGGCAGACGAAGGACTCTTCGATGCGGAGCAGGCGGCAGTCGGACTGACTGGACGCCCACTGCGCGATCTCCCTCAGCCGGAGCCACTGGAGAAGCATGGCCCGGCCACGATCATTTCTATGGTCAACCAAAAAGGTGGAGTGGGTAAGACCACCTCATCCATCAATCTCGGTGCCTGCCTTGCGGAGCAGGGCCGAAAGGTTCTACTAGTTGACCTGGACCCGCAAGGCGCTTTGTCCGCTGGTCTTGGAGTCACTCAAGATGAGGATCAAGTCACGGTATATGACTTGATGTTGGACAATACCTCCACAATCCACTCCGCTATTAAGCACACGAATGTGCCTGGCCTCGATCTCGTGCCGGCCAATATCGATCTGTCAGCGGCTGAAATCCAGTTGGTTAATGAGGTTGGCCGTGAACAAACCCTCGGCCGTGCACTGCGCCCGGTGCGCGGGGAGTATGACTTCATCATCATTGACTGCCAGCCGTCGTTAGGTTTGCTAACCGTGAATGCGCTTGCGTGTTCCCAAGGCGTCATCATCCCGATGGAGTGCGAGTACTTCTCCCTGCGTGGGTTGGCTCTACTGGCGGATACCGTGGAGAAAGTCCGTGACCGTATCAATTTTGACTTGGACATCGTAGGCATCCTGGTCACCATGTTTGACCGCCGTACCACGCATGCTCGTGAAGTCATGGAACGTGTAGTAGAGGTCTTCGGCGACCGTGTCTTTGACACAGTGATTACCCGTACCGTTCGCTTTCCGGAAACCTCAGTTGCCGGTGAACCAATTATTACGTGGGCGCCTAACTCCCCGGGTGCGGAACAATACCGGCGTCTGGCGCTAGAGGTCATCGAGCGCGCGTCCCAGCACTAGTAAGGGAGCCGTTGATCGGGCATGACAACAACGCACACAAATCAACCGGTGGATGGTCATGAGGGCTATCAGCCAGAGATTACTGGTTTCACCATTGTCCTTAACAACTTTGAGGGCCCTTATGACTTGCTGCTAAATCTCATTGGTGCCAGGAAACTCGATATCACCGAAATTGCTCTGGCTGAAGTCACCGATGAGTTCATTGAATATGTACGTTTGTTGGGGGAGACGGCACAGTTAGATGAAGTCACTGAGTTTCTGGTCACGGCAGCAACGCTGTTAGCGCTGAAAACACAGCGGCTCTTGCCACGCAGCGGTGAGGACGAAGAGGAAGATCTGGAGCTTCTGTCATCCCGTGACCTCCTGTTCGCCCGCTTGTTGCAGTACCGGGCCTACCAACAGGTGGCCGACCGTTTTGAGAAATGGCAGGCGAATGCGCGGCGGCGCTACCCCCGTGCGGTGGGAATAGAGGAACAGTTCCTCGACCTCATTCCACCAGTGGATTTGGGGCATTCAGCGGGCAGTTTTGCCGAGTTAGCGGCATCTGTTTTTCGTCCTAAGCCACCAGAAACGGTGCGTACTGACCACGTGCATGCCCAAGCAGTATCTGTGCCGGAGCAGGCCGGCAAAATCTTGGACACGTTGAAACTCGCCGGCCCGGATCATTGGCTGACCTTCACCGCACTGACACGTGACTGCACCAAAACAATGGAAATTGTTGGTAGGTTTTTGGCGGTCTTGGAGCTATATAAAGCTCATGCGATTGATGCGCAACAGGAGGAAGCCCTTGGACAACTGGACATCGCGTGGACCGGTAAAAATGTTGATCCCGCGGTGGTAGCCGCACAGAACTGGGAGTAGGGACGATGGAGAGTTATTCAGACCAGCCCATGGTGTCGCAGCTGCGTTCACAGATTGAATCCATCCTCCTGGTGATCGATACACCCGCCACCGTTGCGGACCTGGCTGGTGCTTTACATGCCGTCCCAGCAGATATTGCCTTAGTTCTGAAAGAGTGGGCGGAAGAACTGGATCACCGCGGTTCCGGGATGGACTTGCGTGAAACCGCCGAAGGTTGGCGGCTGTACACCCGGCCAGAGAATGCAGATGCTGTAGAGGCATTCCTGGTGGATGGCACCCAAACCAGACTCAGTCGCGCCGCGATGGAGACACTGGCGGTGGTTGCGTACCGGCAACCGGTCACCCGAGCCCAAGTAGCGGGTGTCCGCGGAGTGAACGTCGATGGTGTCATGCGCACGTTGACCCTGCGAGGGCTTATTGCGGAAGTGGAACCTGATGAATCGTCTGGCGCTCACCGCTACGTCACTACTGAACTGTTCTTGGAGCAATTAGGCATTGACTCTTTGGACAAGTTGCCGGACTTAGCTCCGCTGCTTCCGGAAATCGATTCCATAGAAGATGCCTGGTAGGTTCGGGGACTATGAAACCTACCGCTCGCCGAGAAGGCTCACCGGATAAGGGGCCTAATAAAGGCCACAAGAATCAACCTGAACGGGGCAAGGACCAAAAGTTCTTGCTCTCAAACGCAAAGCCCGCCAAGCACCAGAACGTTAGCTTGAGCGAGCGACGCGCGGCCGCTGGGAAATCCGCAGAAGAACCACACCCGCTCGCTGACAATTGGTGGGACCATCGTGAAGATCCCGTTGCCCCGGAGGGCAAGTCCATCGAACTGGGTGGCCCAGGTAACCAGGAGAATCACTGGGGGGCGGGCAGGAAACGTCGACAAGCAGAAGGCGTGCGCTTGCAGAAGGTCCTGGCGCAGGCCGGCGTGGCATCGCGTCGGAACTGTGAGGTGATGATCGATGAGGGCCGCGTTGAGGTCAACGGCAAGATCATTCGCCAGCAAGGCGTGCGGGTGGACCCGAACGTGGACATCATCCGCGTTGACGGTGTACGTGTGAATGTGAATGAGGAACACCAGTATTTCGCACTGAATAAGCCACGCGGGATGCACACCACGATGGAAGATGAATTCGGCCGCCCGTGCGTGGGCGATGTTGTGGCAGACCGTGTTGTAGCCGGCAATCGCCTCTTCCACGTGGGGCGCCTGGATGCGGACACGGAGGGCCTGCTCATCCTCACCAACGATGGTGAATTGGCTAATCGCCTCATGCACCCGCGTTACGGCGTGTCCAAGACGTACCTGGCCACTGTGCTCGGTGAAGCGAAGCCGGCGCTGGTACGCGAGCTGAAGGACGGTATCGAGCTCGATGACGGTGTAGCCAAGGCTGACTACGCGCAGATTGTGGATACACACCAGGGACAATCGCTCATCCGCCTGGAGATTCATGAGGGCCGCAAGCACATTGTGCGCCGCATGCTCAAAACGGCCGGTTACCCAGTCCAACGTCTCGTCCGCACCAAGGTGCACACGGTGCAGCTGGGTGAGCTGAAGCCGGGCGCGATGCGCGCGCTCAATGATTCGGAGCTGACGGCCCTGTATAAGGCAGTGGAGATGTAAATGGCTAGCACTGAGAGTTTGACAAACATGCCCGATGGCGGCTTGATCCTCGCTGTCGATGGGCCTTCAGGGACCGGCAAATCAACAACGTGCCGTGCGCTGGCTAAACTGCTCAGCGCTAAGTATGTGGACACAGGAGCAATGTACCGTGTGGCCACCTTGGCTGTGCTGCGTGCTGGCGTGGATCCTGCTGATACCGCTGCGGTCATTGACGTGACCCGCAATCTTCCGCTTGAGGTTTCCGATGATCCGGATTCCACCGAGGTGATCCTCGCGGGTGAGGATGTCTCGCGTGAGATCCGTGAACGCGACGTCACGCAGAATGTTTCTGCCGTCTCAGCCATTCCGGACGTGCGCGTGAACCTCGTGGAATTGCAACGCAAGCTCGCACGCGATGCGCATCGCGCCATCGTGGAGGGCCGCGATATCGGCACCGTTGTACTTGTAGACGCCCCGGCGAAGGCCTACCTCACCGCCTCACCGGAGGTCCGTGCGCAGCGCCGCTACGACCAAGATGTCGCTGCAGGCCGGGAAGTCGATTTTGACACGGTGCTCGCGGACGTCATTCGTCGCGATGAGCTGGATTCCTCACGTGAGACAAGTCCACTGCGTCCTGCTGAGGACGCGGAGATCATTGATACTTCCCAGATGAGCAAGGATGAAGTCCTGGCTACCCTTATCGCGTTGATTGAAAGGAGTGCATGATGGCTGACCAGCGCAGTAACAACGAGTATTCAGATGATGCGCCCACACAGTTCCAGTACACCGAGTTCAACCCCGCGGATTATGAGGGTGAGGAATACTTCATCTCCGAGTACGGGGAGGAAGCTGAGCAGCTTTTCGACGACTCGGGGTTCGGCCCCGCTGATTACGGCGACGATGCTGGTGCAGCCGAACTGCATGACGATATGTCGGAGGAAGACTGGGCCGAGGTCGAGGCAGCCTTCGGCATCCAGCGTATCAACGCCGATGGGCACCTGGAGGAAGCGCTGCCCACGGTTGCGATTGTCGGTCGCCCAAACGTGGGTAAATCTTCATTGGTGAACCGTTTCTTGGGCCGTCGTGAGGCCGTGGTGGAGGACCACCCTGGCGTCACCCGTGACCGCGTTAGCTACCTGGCGGACTGGGCAGGCCGTCGCTTTTGGGTGCAGGACACCGGTGGATGGGACCCGGATGCGAAAGGCATTCACGCGTCCATCGCCCACCAGTCTGAAGCAGCAATGCACGATGCGGACATCATCCTCATGGTTGTGGACTCCCACGTTGGTGTGACGGAATCTGATGCCGCGATGGCGCGTAACCTGCAGCGCTCCGAAGTACCGATCATCCTGGTGGCTAACAAGTTTGAGTCCGAGTCCCAGTGGGCGGATGTCGCGGAGTTCTACTCCCTTGGCCTGGGTGACCCGTGGCCTGTCTCAGCATTGCATGGCCGTGGTGGTGCGGATGTTCTGGATGAGATCATTCGCCTCTTCCCAGAGGTGCCCAAGTCCGCCAACTCAATCACCGAGGGCCCGCGCCGCGTGACGCTGGTGGGTAAGCCGAACGTGGGCAAGTCCTCGCTGCTGAACAAGCTGTCCAAGTCCGATCGTGCTGTTGTGGATAATGTCGCTGGCACGACTGTTGACCCGGTGGATGAGCTCATCCAGCTGGACCAAAAGCTATGGCGCTTCATTGACACGGCCGGCCTGCGTAAGAAGGTCAAGAACGCGACTGGACACGAGTATTACGCCTCTTTGCGTACACGTGGCACGATCGATGCGGCTGAAGTATGCGTCGTGCTTATCGACGCATCGCAGGAGATCACCGAACAAGACCAACGCGTCATCTCCATGGTGTTAGATGCGGGCAAGGCCATGGTCATTGCTTTCAACAAATGGGACCTCATGGATGAGGACCGCAGGTATTACTTTGACCGTGAGTTCGACATGCAGCTAAGCCAGTTGCCCTGGGTGTCCAAAATCAATATCTCCGCCGAAACCGGGCGTGGCCTTCACCGCCTGGAGCAGGAGATGATCACGGCTCTAGAGAACTGGGATCGCCGTATCTCCACTGGTCAGCTGAACAACTGGCTGCGTGAAGCGATTGCTGCCAACCCACCGCCGATGAAAAACAACCGCCTTCCTAAGGTGCTTTTTGCCACGATGGTGGGTACTCGTCCGCCAACCATTGTTCTCTTCACCACAGGTTTCTTGGATGGTGGCTACCGCCGTTACTTGGAGCGTAAGTTCCGTGAACAATTTGGCTACCACGGCACTCCCGTCCGTTTCGCAGTGCGCGTGCGTGAACGCAACCCGAAGCGACGCTAAGAGCTACTGACCGTGCCACACCCTCGCAGAGCCCGCACCGTTACCGTTGACTCACCCAATGGCGGACCACTCGAGTTTTGCTATCACTGCTCTGTGCCACAGATAGAAGAAGGCGAGTTATTGCCACTCATCGTGGGAATCCACGGCAGGGGAGATAACGGCTACGACTTCCTCGTTGGCACCAACCTTGGCGTGGCCAACGCCGTGGTGGTCACCCCCACGGGCCGGGGTCTGGCATGGAGTCCTGCACCTTATGCCATCACCACAGTTGAACAAGACACCGCACTGATTGAAGCGATCATCGCTGACATCAGTACGGCCTATCCGATTGATCCGCATCGCGTGTACCTCGCCGGATTTTCCAATGGTGGGGGACTCGTTGCCGTTCTAGCTACGAACAATCCAGAAAAGTACGCCGGAGCCGCTACCGTTGCTGGCGCCATCCGGACGACACCGGGTGAACTGACAGCGGGCGCTCCCATCGACTACCTGAACATTCACGGCACATGGGATGACGTTGTGCCGTATGCCGGTGAGAATCGCGGTGGCGGGGGAGTGATCCAACCAGCGCGGGACGTTACGGCTGCCTTTGCGCAACGCAACGGTGATGCGGCACGGACCGTACACATTCCCGTCGAAGGCATGGGGCATGAATGGCCGGCAGGTATCTGGGCACCCAGCAGGGGTATAGACGTGACTGAGACTATTCTCGATTTCTTCAGTGTCTCGTGGGATACGGACTAGACACGCTCATACACAAACGCGTCTGTGCGATAGGGCAGAGGAATCACATCATCATCTTCAAACCCCAGGCGTTCATAGAGATACCACTGCAGATTCGACTCCACTTTTGATCGTGTCGTTTCTGATGCACGCAACCAGTAAGACCGCGTCTTCGCCAACGCGATTAAATCCGTGATGGTCGCCTCCTGGTACCAACGCAAGCGGAGTTCCTCGGCCAGAATCCACGGGGGGTGCACCTCTGGGTAGAAGCCTTCTCGGTGTACATCTCCGGAATGGGAAATGCGTGAATACCGCAGTACCCACGGGTGGGAAACATCCAGTGTGTTCCAACACAACATGAGTTTGCCTCCTGGCACCACAACGCGGTCAGCCTCAGCGCTTGCTGCACGTGTATCCACCCAATGCCAGGTCTGCGCACTAACGTACGCGTCCACGGAGTGGTCTTTCACTGCAGTTGCCTCAGCCGTGGCGCGCCAGGTGAACACCTCTGGGTGGCGCTGCTTCAACACGGCGAGCATGTCGGCGGACGGGTCCACGGCAAACACCGTCCGTTCAGCACTGAGTAAATCAGCCGAGAGTTTACCCGTCCCGGCACCAACATCAATGACGGTGTGTGCGGAATCGATGAGGTTGGTGACGGCGGATGGGTATGAGGGCCGGACGTCATCATAAAGCGATGCCCCTGATTGAAACGCATCCGCCGTGCGCGCGCGTAACGCTGCGTCGCTGAAGCCCGGCGCATTCTTCTTGCTTGGAATGAAGCGACGTGACTCCGGGCGGAAACTCATGGGGAGGAATGTACCTGGTGCCGGGGCATGGAGCGAACTTTTGGGTGAGTAGCGTAGGTTAGATTGAGTGAAAAACGCCCATCTGAAAACCGCTTTCCGCCCAGCAGTAGCTGCTGCTGTGGTGCTGTTGAGCAGCTTTCATACGGGCGCATGTGGCTTGCTGCCGGCTACACAGACGGTTGAAGACAAGGTGGTGGAAGTCTTCAGCGAACCTCCGGCATACCGCCCCTTGGCTAACGGCCCCACCACGACACATCGTCGCACAATGCAGATTGGTGGGCATGAACGCGAGTATCTCGTCTCCACACCGACGGACGTTTACGCGCTCGAAGGGTTGCCGCTCATCTTGGTGTTCCACGGCTACCGCATGACCATGGATCAGATGCGTGCCACCACGGATTTTGATTCCGCCCACGCCGTTGTGGTGTATATGCAGGGTGTAGATACCGCCTGGGCTCCCGCGCCCTATGCAACGACAACGGGGGAGGAGGACCTGGCATTTTTCGACGCCGTGCGCGAGCAAATGTTGCGTGATTTCCCGGTTAATCCCTCGCGCGTGTTTGCCGCCGGTCACTCCAACGGCGGTGGTTTTGTGGCGTACGCGGCATGCCATCGCCCACACCATCTCACCGGAATAGCTTCAGTGTCTGCCGCCTATTACGAGACGGTTTTTGAGGGCTGTGCGCCGATACCCATGAAACAGATTGATTTCCACGGCACAGATGACCCTGTCATCGACTATGAGGGCGGCTGGCGGTACCACACCCGCTATGAGCCAATACCGCGTGTACTTGCTGAAGCAGAAAAACGGAACCACTGCGATGCTCAACCCATCTCTGCCCCCTTTGAGCGCCCAGGACAAAAACTCACCTGGCAACACTGCGATGCGCCACTGGAGCACTACCGCCTCGAGGGCAGCAGACACGTGTGGCCCGGCGGTCTTATCGACATCGGGCCGGGCGCACTAACAAGCAAGAACTTTGCTACAAAGACGATACTCGACTTCTTCCGCATCCCCCGGCGCAATTAAACACCGGGGGATGAAAACCGAGAATTACTCCGTTTCAGATGACCCATTTCCCTTGTTAGAGGACAGTTCCTCCGTGGCGGCCTTACTCAAAGACTTCTCACCGCACACACCTGGGATCAGAGCCAAAGTGAGCAGGGTTAGTCCACCGAAGGCAGCCGCAATCGCCTGACGGTTGTCGTCGACAGCCTTTGCCAAATGCGGGTTCCAGATACCCATCTGCTTCTGGGTCTCTGCAATGAACTGGTCGATGGCAACGTTCTTCGATCCGCCGACAAGTTGCGACACAAGCGCAACTGCAGGAAGCAGGAACAGCAGCGTCCCACCAACGGTGCCGATGCAGCGACCCAACCCCGAATTCAAGCGACCTTCCAGCTCACTGAGCCTGTCGTTCAGATCCTTATTGGTGTTCTCAAGGTCCGTGATGGCTTTGTCAGCGTCCTTGATGCGATCCTCGAGCTCCTTATTCTTGTCCTGCGCATCCTTGATCGCGTCTTCAGCCTCCTTGATGGCATCCTCCGCGTCCTTGATGCGACCATCGAGCTCTTTATTCTTGTCCTCAAGCTCCTTGTTCTTGCCCTTGAGGTCCTCCGCTTCCTTTTCAGCGTCTTCAAGGCGCTTATTCAGGTCGTCGATGACATCTCGGACGGGCTTTTCTTCACCTTGGTACTCAACAGTGCAGTCGCAGCCGCTTTGTTCAACCCACGTGGATGCTTCAGCCGACTCATCCGTCTCGTAGGTGACGGTGAACTTGAGCTCGCTGTCCTCCTTCGTAGGGGTGTACTTGAATGTGATCTCTTTTTCTTCACCGGGCAAGAAGGAGATCTTCTCGTCTTCGGCCACAACGTTGCCGGCTGCATCCGTCACCTTCGGGTGGGTAATACGCGCGTTACCACCCAAACCGAGCTTCATGGTTAACTCGATTTCCTCGCCAGGCTTAGCCTTGTATGGGTTGTCCTTCGTCCACTCTTTTCCGTTAATGAGGACCTTTGCTGTTGGCTCACGAGTGGCATCGACGGATCCATCAATGCCACTGACCTTTGCTGCAGAGTTCGCTGATGCAAACCCAGCTGAGGTACCTATCTGCGGGTCAAAATCAGTTGGCGCCAAGCGGTAGTTCGTTGACTTGGCTGCAGGTACGAGGCCAATCTTCTTGATATCGTAGCTCACCCGGGCATCCTGCGGAATATTCGAAACCGTCACGCGGAATCCACCGTCTACGGGAGTTACATCAAGCTTAACCGCATCCTTCTGCTCCTGAGTGAGTGGCGGTTGACCAGAACCAGTGATCAACGTGACCCCGGTGATCTTCGGTTCCCAGGAATCCTTATCGGTCATCTTCCACGGTTCGTCGCCATTGTTACCGTCGTTCTTGGGAACGTAAGTCACCGCAGCGGTGCCACTCGGAGGGTTGACGGGAGTAATCGCGTGCATTCCAAGATGCACGTCAAAGCCATTGGGATCAACAAAAGCATCGGTCCAGGATTGGTACTTTTTGTCGTTCTCATTCTGGCCACTGACAATTTGCTTGTATGTGACGCTGAACCCGAATGGAGTTGTATCGGCGGAGCTCACGGTGCCGTCAGTCAGTCGCGTCCAGTACTTCACTGGCTGGTCCTCAAGGACACGGGAACTACCAGTCGGGCCTGACTCTAAACCATCACCAGTACCGTAGAAGGACCCGTGTACGGAAATGGGGACACTGACTGGGACGATGCCCGATACGTCGTCGGCGTTATCCAAGCCCGTGATGGAAATGCCGTTAGCAATTTTGCCGGCGCCGAACCGAGCATTCGTGTTCTTAACTTGAAGGACTTTATTCGAACTTCCGGGAATGCCAAACGTCGCGTCTGCAGTGCCCACGGAGACACCACCGCCAGAGTGTTCTTCTTTAGCAGCACCGAAGAAGACCTCGATTGTGGAACCCTTGGACACCTTTGCCATATCGACATTCAAACGGATCTTCCAGCCCGCCTGCAGTTCAACATTGCCGTTAGCCAATGCGTCATAATCCGCGGTGATCTTGTTGCCGTCCTTGTCAAAGATGCCTTCAACTACGACCGCATCAGCCGGGATATTTGTATTGCTCTGAGCAATAGCCGCCGGCGCACCAAGCGGAGACGCGGTGTCAAGCACCTGGACACCAGAGACAGCGAGGCCAGCGGCAACCGCGATGGACATGACACGGTTGAAGCGGAACGTTGTATCGCGGGGGATACGCATATATGAACTCCTAGCGTTGGGGACCACAAAGGGAAGTGGTAGTGGATCTAGCTGTTCACTGGGCCTGACCCCCGTGGTCAGCATGTAACATCCACGGTTTTGCCAGCACAGTTCCAGCCAGATATAAGATTCCAGTGCAACATAATAGTGGAACTGGTAACTACTGGCATAGCTGGTGGCTAATTGGGGGTAGTTGACGCGGAATTGTCTGTCGGCGGCCCAGCAGATTCGGCACGCAATTGACTCCGCCTGTTCTCAATAAAGGTGCGCTCCGCCAAGGACTCGCCAGCACCATCCTGAAGATGCACAACTACATTAAGGCCAAGGGCTTCGAGGTCTTCGACATCTTCGCGGTACATAGCAACGGAACTGATCGTGCATTCATCCGTATTGATATTCGAGGCGCGGATCTCCTTCACGGTGTCCACGTTCGCGTGTTGTGAAGGCATAGCCAGCATGATCATGTCGATCTGGTGACTGTCTTTGACGCGCTCCCAGAAATCAATATCCGTCGCATCGCCTTCAACAACGTTGTAGCCACGTTCCTGGAGGTGTCGCACACGTGCCGGGTCATGCTCAACACCAAGGACCTTTGCGCCGTACACCTCACTTAGTTCGGTGTAGCAGGCTAAACCGAGTCGGCCGACACCGAGGACGAGCGCGTGGGCGTCGCCAAGTTCGATAGGACGATCCTCTGGGTGCGTCTTGTGCGGCGGACGCGTGGGCAAACGCTTAGCCAAATGGGCAGCACGGGAAACACTTTGTGGGTTAAGAATTGCGGAGATAACAAAACTCATCGATACCGCGAGCACAAGGGAAAGCAGCCAACGTTGGTCGAGCCAGCCATCCTCAACACCGAGTGTCGCAATGATGAGTGCGAACTCGGAGTAGTTCGCTAATAGGAGCGCAGTAAGCACCGAAGTACGGTTACGCAAGCCGAGAAGCCACAAAATTGCCCAGTAGGCGACGGCTTGGAACGGTAGCAACAGGAGCAGCAAGCCAGCATCGATAACGTTTTCCCACGTAGGCAACCCGAGGAAGCCAATGTTGACAAAGAAGCCGACCAGCAACAGCTCCTTCAGGGTGAACAGCGAATGGCTCAGTTGTTCCGCGCCAGGGGAGCGGGAGAGGACAACACCCATGATTAGGGCACCGAGGCTTCCGGAGAGACCGACCAATTCGAAGAGCGCGTAGCCGGGGAGCAGCGCCATGACGATGCCAAAAAGTGCACCGAGTTCGCCGTGGCCAAGTTTGTACCAACGACGCGTTGTCAATGCGAGCAACGGAACGATGGGGATAAGGAGCAGGGCAGCTAAGTGTGGCGGCTGGCCGCGGAGCACACTCATGAAGGCAACAGCAAGGATGTCCTGCATGATCAGCACGCCGATGCAGATATTGCCGTACAGTGCTTGCTCATCACCGCGGTCCTGCAGGATCTTGATCACCACAATGGTGCTTGAGAAGCTCAACACAAGGGCAATATCAACTGCCACCTCAAAAGTGGTGGGGCCAAATGCGCCAAGAGCCCCGAGGCCGGTAATGAAGCCGGCACCGACCACCGTCATGAGAAGCACGTGACTGGTTGCTGTAAGCCACATCGCCTTATCTGTCAGTGCCTTCAGATCCAGGCGCAGACCAATGGCAAAAAGCATGAGGGTTACACCGATATCGGCGAAAAGATCAAGCGCCGCAACATGCTCAACACCCATCGCGTTGAGCGCAAAACCAGCAGCGAGGAATCCAATGAGCGGTGGCAGACGCACTGCCCACGCGATGAGACCGCAGCCAAAAACGACTGCGAGGTACGTGAGTAACAGATCCACGGATAGAAGTGTGTCTCACCGGCAGGTTTTTCCGGAGCATGAAACTCGGACTACCCCAAAAGGGGAGGAACGACCCGCCCGTACGCAGGGTGATAGCAAGGTCTAGCATGAGACGCGTGAAAAAACAGCGTCAAACTCGCGAACAAGAGACACCACGGAGCCAAACCTCAGACTCCACACCAAAGAACCCGCGTGAGCAGCTGACTGCTCGCGCGCTTGTCGTGTGGGTGGCGGCTTTGCTGACGTACGTCGTCGCCATCGTCGGCCGTACCTCCCTCGGTGTTGCAGGCGTGGAGGCTCTTGATCGCTTCCACATCAATGCTTCGCAGTTGGCAGTGTTTACCGCTGTTCAGGTCGGTGTCTATGCACTGGCGCAGATCCCTACCGGCATCATCATTGACCGCATTGGCCCCAAGAAGACAATGGTCGCAGGCGCGCTCATCATGGCCATCGGCCAAGTGATCATCGCTTTCACAACCTCGTACCCACTCGCCGTCGCCGCACGTGTGTTCATCGGTGCGGGCGATGCCACAGCTTTCTTGGGAGCAATGCGCCTGTTGCCGTTGTGGTTCCCGTTGCGTCTGACTCCGCTGTTTACGCAGCTCACCGCCGGCCTAGGGCAGCTGGGGCAGTTCATCTCCGCCGTGCCCTTTCTTGCCATCCTGCATGCCGCCGGGTGGGTTCCTGCGTTCCTATCCATCAGTACAGCGGGCCTCATCATCGCTATCGTGGGCGTCGTCGCACTTGCCGACGCCCCCGGGGCCCGCAAAGACAAGAACGCCCACCGCAGCACCGAATCGGAGCGTCTTACTATCGGTCAAACCTTGAAAATGGTCCTGACACATCCGGTGTGCTGGCAAGGCTTCTTCACTCACTGGACCGGACTCATGCACCAGTGCATCTTTACCCTTCTCTGGGGGATGCCACTGATGACATTGGGTCTAGGACTCAGCCCCGCTCAGGCGAGTGCCGTGCTGGTGATCAACACCGCCGCTGTGATTTTCGCCGGCCCGCTCATGGGCATGATCTCCGCCCGTACTGGGCGCAACCGCATCAATGTTGTGGCTGTCATCGCAGTCATGGATCTTGTGGTGTGGGTTGCATTCCTGTTGCCCACCAATCCGCCTGCCTTCTGGGCAGTCATTGTGTTGAACATCTTGATGGCCGCTCTCGGCGCCAAGTCCAACTTCGGCTTCGACTCTGTCCGCGAGGAAGTTGATCGCAAGATCCTTGCAACCGGCACCGGACTGGCCAATATGGGCGGTTTCGTAGCCACCATGATCGCCGCGCCCTGTGTTGGTTTCCTCCTTGACGCCACCTCCCACGGCAGCAACTACACCTGGGAATCCTTCAGGATCGGTTGGCTCGCCGTCATCGCAGTGTGGGCTTTTGGTTTCATTGGCCTCCTCGCCGCAAAGCGTGCAACGTCCAAGTACGTCAACGGGGCTAATTACCGCGTCATCGAATCGGACAGTTAGTTCGCTTCACTCCTGCAATACCGATCTCTGGAAACGAACTATTCTTCATCAAAGAAGAGCTTTTCAAATGGAATACAAGCCCCCGAAAAGATTTTGTCGGACTGACAGGATTTGAACCTGCGACCCCCACACCCCCAGTGTGGTGCGCTACCAAACTGCGCCACAGCCCGTTATTCGGCGTTAATTGCAAGCGTGTAGCTTGCTCGCATCGAACGTCCGATAGATTACCCCACGGGGGGTTGATAGACGTAATCGGCTGGTCACGTAAAGTTGTCCCATGAGCAAGTTTGACTGGTTCTGGAAAGCTATGGGCTCAACCGCCGAGCGCAACAACAAGAAGTCGAAAGGCATTGTGGCGCAGGCGCACGCGCTGATCGCTGGATACGAGCAGTACAGTGACGCGCAGATCGCTGAGGCGGTGCGGAGGACTGTTGTTAACGGGGAAATCCAGAAGAAGCCGGAGTTCCTGGCATTGCTCACCGTTGCCTCGACCCGCACGCTCGGTATGACCCCGTTCGAGGTGCAGAACCAGGCTGTGCTTCGCCTGCTCGAAGGCGATGTCATTCAGATGGCCACCGGTGAAGGTAAGACTCTCGTTGGTGCCATGGCTGCCACGGGTTTCGCGCTCACCGGTAAGCGAGTCCACGTCATCACGGTGAACAACTACCTCGCCGCCCGTGATGCGGAATGGATGCGGCCGCTCGTGGAGTTCTTTGGTTTGTCGGTGGCGTCGGTCACCGAGGCGTCGTCACGCGAAGATCGAGTGAGTGCGTACAGGAGTGACATTGTGTACGCGCCTGTCGCTGAGATTGGCTTTGATCATCTCCGCGACAACCAGATCACGCACCGCAGCCAGATAGTCCAGCTGCCCGCCGATGTGGCGCTCGTCGATGAAGCAGACAGTGTGCTTGTCGACGAAGCCTTGGTCCCCCTCGTCCTCGCCGGCTCAAAGCCGGGGGAGCAGGCGACCGGCCAGATCACTGAGGCTGTATCTCACCTGGTTGAAGGGAAGGATTACACCATTGATTCGGACCGCAGGAATGTCTTCCTTACCGATAATGGTGCGGCGAAGGTGGAGAAATCTCTTGGAATTGATTCGCTGTATTCCGATGAGAACATTGGCACGATCCTCGTGCGTGTCAACCTTGCTTTGCACGCAAAGGCCTTGTTGATCCGCGATGTTCATTACATCGTGCAGGACGGCAAGATCGACCTCGTGGATGCCTCGCGCGGCCGCGTCGCTGAGCTGCAGCGTTGGCCTGATGGCCTGCAAGCCGCTGTCGAAGCGAAGGAAGGCCTGGATGTTTCCGAAGGCGGACGGATCCTCGATTCCATCACACTTCAGGCACTTATGCGCCGCTACCCGCTGGTGTGTGGCATGACGGGCACTGCGGTAGAAGCCACGGATCAGCTTCACCAGTTTTATGACCTTGGCGTTTCCACGATCGAACGCGCGAAGCCATTGCAGCGTTTTGATGAGGCTGATCGGATCTACGCCACCATGGACGATAAGTTCAAAGCTCTGGTGATGGAGATCGCCTACATCCATTCCACCGGCCAGCCAGTGTTGGTGGGTACACATGATGTCGCCGAATCGGAAGCGCTCGCGGAAGCACTTGAGTCCCAGGGGATTACCGTCAACGTGCTAAACGCGAAGAACGATGAGGAAGAGGCGCGCATCGTTGCCGAGGCCGGCGATCTCGGCCGGGTAACTGTATCCACCCAAATGGCAGGTCGCGGTACAGATATTCGCTTGGGTGGTGCTGATGAGTCTGACCGTGATGCCGTTGTGAAACTCGGTGGCCTAGCTGTGATCGGCACCGCACGTCACCGCACAGCAAGACTAGACAACCAGTTGCGTGGCCGCGCTGGTCGCCAGGGCGATCCGGGACTAAGCCTGTTCTTTGTCTCCCTCGAAGATGACATTGTCACCGCAGGTGGTGCCGGTGAGCAGATCACTGCGCAGCCTGATGAGAATGGGCAGATTGATACCAAGCGAGTGCGCGATTTCATCGCTCATTGCCAGCGTGTCACCGAAGGTCAGTTGTTGGAAATTCATGCGCAGACGTGGAAATACAACCAGCTTTTGGCTGATCACCGCGCAATTATTGATGAACGCCGGAACACTCTCCTTGACACCAATCGCGCCTGGGAGGAACTAGCACAGCGCAGTCCGGAACGTGCCACCGAGCTCAAGGCCGCCGGAATCAACCAAGAAGTCCTAGAGCAAGCCGCCCGAGAGATCATGCTCTTCCACTTAGATGATGAGTGGTCGGAGCATCTGGCACACATGGATGAGGTACGCGAATCCATTCACTTGCGCGCCATTGCGCGTGAGACCCCACTGACGGAGTACCACCGCATTGCGGTACGCGAATTCAAAGACCTGGCCAATCGAGCTGTTGAGCAGGCTGTAGAGACGTTTAATAGCGTGCTTATCGACGCCGCCGGGGCCCACATGGCAGACGCCGGCTGGAAGCGCCCCAGCGCAACGTGGACGTACATGGTCTCGGACAATCCATTGTCAGGCGGTGGCAACTCCGTTATTTCGGGCATCGCCAACATATTCAGGTAGGGAAGCGGCATCGAATTAGCGTGTCGCACGTGCTTCTTTCCAGGTAAGACTGGGAAAACTCTGCGACTCAACTGGTTCTAACTCGCAGTGATCCAAGATGCCGGTATGATGATCGTGGACTAAATTTTGTACTGAAATTTGTTCGGTAAGTTTAATTCCGTCGATAGCGTCAGGAGAAGACATGAGCGAGAAAACCGGTACGCCGGAGGCACAGGTAGAAACCACTTCGGTATTCCGTGCCGATCTTCTGAAGGAGATGGAGACGGGAGCTACCGCCTCTGAGAACGTAGGCGGCGTTGAAGGCCTGCCTGAGGGCGCAGCCCTGCTCGTAGTGAAGCGTGGCCCGAATGCTGGTGCACGTTTCCTGTTGGACCAGGACACCACCACCGCCGGCCGCCACCCGGAGGCCGACATCTTCCTCGATGACGTGACTGTTTCCCGCCGTCACGCAGAGTTCCGCCGTAGCGCGGGTGAGTTCGAGGTTGTGGATGTCGGATCGCTCAACGGCACCTACGTCAACCGTGAGCCGCGTAACTCTCAGGCCCTGTCCACAGGTGATGAGATTCAGATTGGCAAGTTCCGTCTCGTATTCATCGCGGAAAACGCCTAAGCCACGTATCCGCATCCGCCACTTTAGAGGCGACTTTGTTGTACCCCTAGCCCCCCCTGCAAGGTGAATTAAACGCCGTGAGCGCAATCCGGAAGACTACCCCCGCATCGCAAGCCCCCCGCACGGGCATGAAAACCATGTCTATCGGCGTGGTGATTAAACGTTTGCGTGAGGAATTCCCGGATGTGACGGTGTCAAAGATCCGATTCTTGGAGTCAGAGGGCTTAATTTCCCCAGAGCGCACCCAATCCGGATACCGCCGTTTTACGGACGCGGATGTGGAGCGCCTGCGGTACATTCTGGTGACCCAGCGCGATAACTATCTACCGCTGAAGGTCATCCGTGAACAGCTTGAAGCCATGGACAATGGCGCAGTGGCAGCTCTTGTCCCTGGGCAGCCTGCGGAGCAGATCTACACCACAGATAGCCTTGCATCCCAGGCACCAGCACGTTTTTCTGATGACATGTTGGCGGAACAAGCCAAGTGCGAGCCTGCATTGGTTGATTCTTGCATCAAGGATGGTCTGATTAGCCCCGATTCTTCGGGCCTTTTCTCTGTCGATGATGTCCGCGTTTTATCAGCCGTTCATGGCTTGTCCCAGTTTGGTGTGGATCAGCGCCATATCAAGACATTGCGCCAAGCGGCAGTGCGCCAGGCTGATCTGATCACTAGTGTGACCCAACCTTTGGCAAAATCTGGCAAAGCCTCGGCTGCACAGGAAGCTGAGGAGATGGCACAGAACATGATGAGCCAAATTCTTGCGCTGAATACTTCTTTGGTGAAGAACGAGCTTCGCCGCTCAAACGGTAGGTAGTAGCTCTATGAGCACTATTCCTGTCAGACTTTGCGGCGTTTTTCCCATTGGACCGGAGAACTTCTTGTGCGCCGTTCTGCTTTGGGAGGAACGCCAAAGATTCCTTCCCGTCTGGCTACCACCCGTTGAGGGAGCGCAGTTGGTCGGCCGGATTGCCGAATGGGAGCCAAAGCGCCCGGATACTCACGATGTGCTGGTAGAGATCATCGAGCAATCGGCTAATGGCATTTCTGCCCTCGAGATTAGTAGCTACTACAACGGCGTGTTCATGGGGCAAATCACCATGGACAATGGCACGGAAATTGATTGTCGCCCATCTGACTTGCTCGTCATTGCTTCGATGATGGATCTTCCCATCGAGGTAGATGAGCTGGTAGTCAATCAAGCTTCTATCTGGTTATCTCCAGAAGACGCCGCTGATTACTTCGATGTCCAGCTTGACACGGACACCCAGCCGCAAGATCACCCCGAATCCGCAAGCGGAGACGCCCAGGCTGATGCTGACTTCCAGCAGCTCATGCGCGATCTTGGTGTTGAGGAAGGCGATCTCGGTTTTGATCAACCAGGGGAGTGACAATTTCCACCTACTCCGCACGAGACATGCTTCCCTGTAACCTCTGTTAACCAATGTGATTAAAGGTACGAACGATATTATTGTGATTTAAGATGACAATGGTGCAAGATTAGTCTAAACTTAAAGTAGAGGTTGAAGTTACGGCGTGTTGTTCGTCGCAGTCTTGACCGAAGCTTAAGCTTGGCATTTAATAACTAGTGCGCCCTATTTGACACTTCATGGGAGTAATTACGTGAGTACGTTTGACACCTCCGCCACCAACGGCGAGATCGAGGCCCCAGTCCAGGAGACCCTGTTTGATCTGGGTCCCTCCGATGAGGTCGGCTACCGTGTGCCTATCGCTTGCCAGGTTGCCGGCATCACGTACCGCCAGCTCGACTACTGGGCCCGCACCGACCTTGTGCGCCCCTCCATCCGTAATGCAACGGGGTCAGGCTCCCAGCGCCTGTACTCCTTCAAAGACATTCTTGTCCTCAAGATCGTGAAGGGCCTACTGGATACCGGTATCTCCCTGCAGAATATTCGCCTCGCTGTGGACAATCTGCGTGACCGTGGCGTTGGTGAGATATCCGAAATCACCCTGGTGTCTGACGGGACAACGGTCTACGAATGCCGTAGCAATGATGAGATCATCGACTTGCTCGGTGGTGGACAAGGCGTGTTCGCCATCGCTGTCCCGCAGATCGTCAAGGAACTCACCGGAACGATCTCTGCCTTCCCGTCCGAGCGCATCGGAAACGTCGAGTCCACCGAAGATTCCGGCAACGTGGTTGCTCTGGACGAGCTGGCTGATCGTCGCCGTCGCCGTAGCTCCTAGAGTCCTAAATCTTCCAGAACAAACCTGCTATCTCACTGGGATAGCAGGTTTCGTTTGGTTAGGGGGTGAGTGTACAAAGACCTCATCCATTTGTGCCTCACACACTCTCGGTGTTGGGGGGCGGCTTGCTTTCTTATCGGAGAAGCGTCCTGGAAAAGTTAGCGCACGGCAGCAGCATCGACGATAGCTTTAGGCAGTGCCTCAGCATCGGCAGCGACCGTAGCGGACTGTGCGCCAGAGTCAAGCTCCTCGTCTTGCTCGCCGCCACCTACATGGACGACAGACAGCTCAACGTTGGATGTTTCAGCTTGTTTGATGGCATCTGTAATTGGAGTGGAAGCATCAGTGGTGCCAGAGGTAATCAGAACGATGCGCACTGGGTTATCAGTGCTTGCAACTTCTTGAGCGTATGCAAGCGCTGCCAGGACAACCTCATGGGTTTGCGGGCTGCCACCATTGAGGAATCGGCTGACCACGGTGCCGATTTCGTAGCCATTATTAACCACCATCGCAAGGTTCTGGCGGTAGCCGTTGGTCACACCGGGCGTCAGGGGAGAGGAGTAGTTCCACAGGCCAACGCGGTGTCCTTTGTCAGCAAGCTTCTCCGCAGCTTGGGCAATACCGTCCTCGGCAGCAGAGGCATAGCTGACCATGCCAGAAGAAGTATCCAGAACAAAGAGGGTATCTGCGGCAGATGCTGGTGCAGTGGTCGCTGCTTCAGCTTTGTGAGTGCCGCCCCCGCCAGTCTTGATACGGCTTCCCTCAGGCAGGGCAGCAGCCCAGACTGATTCGCCAATGACCGGCAGCTTGGCTGCGCCATCGCCGGTAAAAAGCTTGCCGGTGGTATCAGCAAAGGCTTGGCCGGCACGAACTTGGTCCTCGGTGACGTTGTCGGACGTGGTCAAAGGAATGGCGGAATAGACAATATCGGCTCCCTCGACGCGGCTGAATTTGAATCCTTCCGGAACTGCGTTCTCTGCAGTGGCGATGAGTCGCGTGGAATTCAATTGGGCATCTGCCGTGGAGGCAATACGATTATCGGTTAATACGGCAACGGCCTCACCCTCGGATGGGGCCAACTTTGCGGCCACGAGGGTTGAGGCTTCCGGCTGATCGCCGGTGGGGAAATCAACCGTAGCCAAATCCACGGTCTCCGGCTTGACCTCCGTCGAACCAGCAAGTCCCGCGTGGAAGGACGCAACGGTTAACGGCTCATTCGTTGCCGCAGCACGTCCAGCGTCGTCTAACTCCGCGTGGGAGATGGAAGTATTAGGCGCAACGTACACCGCCGCGTCCTCTAGCTGGTCTACATAAACTGGGCGCACACAGTAGTCGCGGACGACGGGGTGAGTCTCCACGTAAGCGTCGATAAGCATGCGTCCCACCTTCTCCGACGACGCGGCGACTGGCAGTGAGAGATCCCCCGCGACACACGACTGCTCATCCGCACCATCGGCACTATGCTCATCGCCTGTTTTGCCACGGTTAGAAAACATATACGCAGCCAGAAGCCCAAGAATCGCAATCAACACCACGAAGGCGGTGGCCCCCTTCGACAGCGCGTAGTGATGCTTCCCCGAGGAGTGGCGTCCCATCTGGCGGTCCCTTTCGTGAAGTTAGTTTCCGCCCTAAACTTTACCGCTTGAAAGCGCGCGCTCGTAGAAGCACACGAGCTGGTGTCGCAATGGTTCAGCCCGCTCCGAAAAAGCCCGTTGCTTTGCCACGTACTCCGCTTTCCCCTCAGCCGTCTCGATGGGTACGACTCCATAGCCAAGTGGCCGGCAATCATAGGGTGAGGCTTCCATGTCCAACAGGCGTATATCCATGGCTAGCTCGAGACAGTCTAGGAGTAACGAGCCTGGGATGAGCGGGCCTGCTTTGAAAGCCCATTTGAACAAGTCCATCCCGGTGTGGAGACAGGCACACTGATCATGGGCAGGACGCGAATCATTGCTCAAAACGGTGAGGTTCAACGGCTTTGCCGGTGGGGTGAAAAAGCGATACGCATCAAAGTGCGTGCACTTAAGCGTGTGCGATTCCACCACCTCAGCTGTCCCGGCGGAGCCCAAACGTAGAGGAAGATCATGTCGCGGTTCCTTGGAACGGTACACCATCGCCCACTCATGCAGCCCGAAACAATCAAACTGCTCGCGGTTGCTCTCCATCGCAATGAGCAACTCTAACGTTTTGGACAGACTCGCTCCACGATGCGCTACAAAGCTCGAGACATCCACACAGACAGTTCCATCGCTACTGATTGAGTAATCACGCCATTGGGAATACGGGGCATCAGCTGCATCCGCCAAAGCTACGCCTACCCCTGGGTGCCAGCGATACAAATGCGTAGGGCGGACAACGTAATACTCGAAGACGAAGTCCCAGATTGGATGTTTTTCTCCCCGCGCTCGGCGCTGAAGGTTCGGCTCAATCCACTGGCGTGCGCGAGCTTCATGTGCCTCCGCGGCAGCTTCCCACTGTGCGCGGGGGAGAACAACAAACTCCACTAGTCTTCCTCGTGCGTCCAGTCCGTCACAGTGCCCACATATTCCTCGATGAGATCTTCGAGCGCAAGCACTCCAACGAGCTCGCCATTATCGCGCACCTGAGCCATGTGGGCAGAACGCCGGTGCATGGCCGTCAACGCATCGTCGAGGCTGCCCGAACCATCCACAATGCTCAGTCTGCGCACGCGGTTGTAGGGAATGACGGGGTCCGTGACACCAGATTCATCTGTGCCCAACAAATCCAGCACATCCTTGACGTGAAGGTATCCCACCAAGGCGCCACCCGCGCCCTCTACTGGGAAGCGGGAGTAACCTGTTTCGCGCACCGCGTTCTCCAGAACAGACAATGGAATACCAGCAAGCGAGTAGGGGAGCGTGACCAGTTGGTCGATCGGGATCATCACTTCTTTGAGGTTGCGCGATTCCGATTTCAGTGCATTAGCCAAACGCAGAGTTTCCTCCGCATCAAGCAAACCTTCTTCACGTGACTCCAGGATCATGGAAGCCAGCTGTTCCTGGTCCACAGTGGCATCAAGTTCATCACGTTGTTCAATGCCGAACATACGGAGCGTGAGGCGCGCGATTTCGTTCAGGCAGTAAATCAGCGGTCGTGTGACCTTCACCCACAGATCCATCGCGGGTGTGAGCCATACCGCCAGGGTTTCAGGCCCTGCGATGGCCACGTTCTTGGGCACCATCTCGCCGAAGATAATATGCAAAACGGTGATGAACAGCAGCGCGATGACGAAGGATAGTGGGTGCACCAAGTTGTCTGGCACGCCAATGAACTCAAATGGACGCTCCAGGAAGTGGGCGATGGCAGGTTCAGCGACCTTACCCAGGATCAGCGATGCGATGGTAATACCAAACTGGGCACCGGCGAGATAGAGAGAAAGATGCTCCGAAGCGTCGAGGGCTCTCTTCGCACCCGTCTTGCCTTGGGCGATCATCGATTCGAGGCGATCACGACGGGAAGATACCAGGGCGAACTCAGCGGCAACGAAGAAAGCGTTTGCCGCAAGCAAAACAACGATAAGAATTGTTGCTACACCAAGGCTCATGACTGGTACCTCGCAACCTCCGCATGGGAGATGGGGGTAAGAATCGCCTTATCCAGGCGACGCCCATCCATCTGGGTGACACGGGCAATCCAGGCGCCCGCATTGCCAGTCTCAAAATCCTCATGGACCTCCTGGTCATTCCGTGGCAGTACCACCGTGTCCCCAACCTCGGGAATGCGACCTAGTGCGAACATGATCAAACCGCCCAGCGTTTCATAAGGCCCGTCGGGGGCAAGGTAGCTGATGCGCTCACTCAATTCGTCCAGACGCACGAGCCCGGACACCTCCCACGAGGAGCCGAATCGCTGAAAATCTCGCTCTGATTCGCGGTCATCGTATTCGTCATACACCTCGCCGAGGATCTCCTCCACAACATCTTCAATAGTGACCAAACCTTGGGTCCCGCCGTACTCATCAGCAACCAGGACAACCTGAGAACCTGCGGAACGAACTTGGTTGAGCACGGCATCACCATCCAGGGTGCCCGGCACAGTGGCAATCGGCTTAGCCAGGTCTTCTACCTTGGTGGTAGCACGCAGGTCACGGTCGACTGAAAAGGCGTCCTTGATGTGAACAAGCCCGATTGTGTCATCCAGATCTCCGCGGCGGACCGGGAAGCGGGAGTGACCCGTTTCCATGGCCAGAGAAATGAGGTCACTGACTGTGTCCTCCGCATCGAGGGAATCGATGGTGGACCGCGGTGTCATCACTTCTTCCGCAGTGGTCTCACCGAACTGGAGGGAGCGATCAATCATCCGTGCGGTCTCTTTATCTAAACCTCCCGCCTGGGCAGAACTGCGCACCATCGCGCCGAGTTCAGGGCCGGAGCGTGCAGAGGCCAACTCATCAGCCGGCTCGATGCCCATCTTGCGCACGAACCAGTTGGCTGATGCGTTCATGGACCTAATAAACCAAGTGAAGACGGTGTTAAAAGCATTCACCGGTGGCACCACAAAACGTGCGGTGGCCAGGGGATTGGTGATGGCGATGTTCTTGGGCACGAGCTCACCAAAAACCATGGAGAGAATAGTGGCCACAATGAGCGCCAGTACGATAGCCACTGCGCGTGATGCAGATTCATTCAGGCCAACGAGTTGCAGTGCGGGCCCGAAGAATTGGGCCAAAACAGGTTCTGCCAAAAAACCCGTGGCCAAGGTAGTGAGGGTGATGCCTAGCTGTGCCCCAGAGAGCACGAAGGAAAGGTTCGAGTGGTCGCGTTGAACGGCCTTGGCTGTTTTATCGCCTTTTTCTTGGACATGGGCTTCAAGCACAGAGCGTTCCAAGCCCGTCATAGCGAATTCAATGGCGACGAAAAGACCAGTTGAGGCCGTGAGCAAAACAAAGCCCAATAGTGCGAGTATGGATAAGAGAATGTCCATGGGCTGGGGCGCTAAAAGGAGCGGTTGTTGCCGCGTGTGTTGCGCCCTGAACTCCTTTTCTGGCGGCGTGCGCCTGAGCGGTTAGATTGGTTGCCCCCGCGTCGACGTTTGTTGCCGCGCGCCGACCGGTGGTTGGGTGACGAGGATTGTCCTGCCTTAGCCTTCTGACCTGGTGGGGGCAGTGGGTTTCCGGTGGGCTTTCTCGCTCCCGTAATTTTAGCTAATTTTGCATCTCCTGCACTGACTTGAACCTTGGTCGCGTTTACACCAGCTTTGCGGAGTAACTGATCAACTTCTTTACGTTGGTCATCCATAACCAAGGTGGCTACTGTGCCGGAGGTTCCAGCACGCGCTGTCCGCCCAGCGCGATGAAGATACGCCTTGTGCTCCGCGGGCGGATCGATATGCACGACGAGTGAGACATCAGAAATATCAATGCCACGCGCTGCGATGTCGGTAGCCACAAGGACCGGGATGGATCCGTCCGCAAAACCTTCGATCGCACGCGTGCGGGCACCCTGTCCTTTGTCACCGTGCAGCGGAAACGCATTGATACCCACCCGACGAAGCTTCTTCACTTGCCGGTCAACACCATGTTTCGTGCGCATGAACATGACAGTTTTTCCATCACGCGCCGCAATGTAGGGCACGATGTCGTTTCGTGCCTCGCGTGTTCCCACGAGCAGCTGATAATGCTCCATCGAATCCACCGCCGCTTGCACAGGCGCGGTCGAATGAGTCACCGGGTCGTGCATGAATTGATGCACAAGCTTATCGACGTCCCCATCCAGCGTCGCAGAAAACAACAACCGTTGGCCACGCTTCGGGGTTTCAGAAAGGAGTTTCCGCACCTGGGGGAGGAAGCCCATGTCCGCCATCTGATCGGCTTCGTCGATAGCCGTAATCTCTACAGCTGAAAAGTCGAGCTTCCCTTGATTAATCAGGTCCTGGGCGCGACCTGGTGTGGCCACAAGAAGATCAACAGGAGAGGCCAGGGAACGGATGTGGTTGTTGATATTCACACCGCCAACAACTTCAATAACACGCAGACCGAGTGCTGCCGCGGGATCATCCAAACGCTGCCGGATCTGTGCCGCTAATTCGCGGGTTGGTGCAAGAATCAAGCCACGCGGCTTACACGGGCGCGATGGCGCACCAGACAGCAGACTGAGCATGGGCAGTCCAAAACTAAAGGTTTTACCGGAGCCAGTCGGCCCTCGTCCAAGAACGTCTTTGCCAGCAAGAATGTCAGGAATTGCCGCGGCCTGAATAGGAAAAGGTTCCGTGATGCCCTGTTTCTTCAGAACACTAACAATGGGGGATGGTAGTCCCAGCTGGGCAAACGTAAGCACCGGAGAAAGTCTAGTATCTCCTCCGGTGCTTACGTGAACCCAAACCGCTTTAGTAGGACACTTCTTCGCGGTCACCAGACCAATTGGTGTGGTAGGTGCCTTCCATGTCCACGCGCTTGTACGTGTGAGCACCGAAGAAGTCGCGCTGCCCCTGAATCAGTGCAGCGGGGAGACGCTGTGCACGCAAGGAGTCGTAGTAGGACAGGCTGGAGGCAAAGACCGGGATGGGCAGGCCCAGCTGAGTTGCCACCACCACGACGCGGCGCCAAGAATCAATCAAGCCATTCTCCAGCTCACCGCGGAAGTACGGGTCAAGCAGAAGGGACGGCAGTTCCGGATCGTTGTTGTACGCCTCCGTGATGCGGTTGAGGAACTTGGCGCGGATGATGCAACCGCCCCGCCAAATCGTGGCTAAGTCTTGCGGCTTGATGTCCCAACCATGCTCCTGCGATCCCGCGGTAATCTCATCAAAGCCCTGCGCGTAGGCCACCAGCTTGGAGGCGTAAAGCGCACGGCGAACGTCCTCCACGAACTGATCCTTGTCCACGCCAAGGGCGTTTAAGTCAACGACATGGCCGGACGGCAAGCCCGTCTCCTGAACAGCCTGTCGCTGAGCAAGGGAAGAGGACAGCGCGCGGGCAAACACCGCTTCACCGATACCTGTGGTGGGTACGCCTAGATCCAATGCTTCCTTTACGGTCCAGCGACCGGTGCCTTTTTGGCCGGCAGCATCCACCACAACGTCAATAAACGGCTTGCCCGTCTTTGCATCAACCTGGCGCAGAACTTCAGCAGTGATCTCAATGAGGTAGGAGTCCAGGTCGCCCTGATTCCACTCGGAGAAGATCTCTGCGAGCTCAGCTGGCTCGATTCCCGCTGCGTAACGCAGTAGGTGGTAGGCCTCACCGATGACCTGCATGTCTGCGTACTCAATGCCGTTGTGCACCATCTTGACAAAGTGGCCCGCACCATCTGGACCAATGTGCTTAACACACGGAACGCCATCCACCTTGGCGGAAATATCCTCGAGCAACGGCCCCAGGGTCTCCCAGGATTCTTTCGGACCACCCGGCATGATCGACGGACCACGCAGCGCGCCCTCCTCACCGCCGGAAATGCCAGCACCTACAAAGTGGCGGCCTTTCGCAGCAACTTCTTTCTCACGGCGAATCGTGTCGGTAAAAAGCGCGTTACCGCCATCGATAATGATGTCGCCCTCATCCATCGCTTCCACCAGCTGATCAATCACATCGTCAGTGCCAGCGCCGGCAGCCACCATGATGACGGCCTTACGCGGACGCTCCAGCGTAGCCACAAAATCCTCAATAGTCTCTGACGGAATGAAAGAGCCCTCATCGCCGTATTGCTCCATCACAGCATGCGTCTTTTCCGGCGAACGGTTGTAAATAGCCACAGTGTGGCCACGGGAAGCAAAGTTACGGGCAAGGTTAGAACCCATCACAGCCATACCCACGACACCGATCTGCGCAAGACCAGCGGTGGAGGTAGTAGAGGAGGAGGCCTGAGTCGATGCGTCAATGGAAGTCATAGGAAAGAGCATACAAAGGTCTTTGCTTCAGCAGGCCACAAGGAATGTTTTCGTTGCTACAGTTTGGGTGCATGGACTTTAAAAACCTCAGCAACCTCGAAGAATTCCGCACGCGTCAACTGACTGAGAAGGAACTGTCCTTTCTTAACAGCCAGATGACTAAATTCGATGATTTCATTGGGCTCCAGTACACAGACTTCGGTCCGGAGAAAATGGTGGCCACGATCGAGGTCAGTCCGCACCTTCATCAGCCAGCTGGTCTGGTCAATGGAGGCGTGTTCTGCTCCATCGGGGAAAGCATGGGTTCCTTTGCCGGCTACCTGGCAGCAGGCGCACCTGTAGTGGGAATGAACAACAACACAGACCTCATCCGCAGCGTTAAGTCTGGTGTCATCGAAGCAGAGGCAACGCCCGTTCACGTGGGTAGCCGCACTCAGATTTGGAAGATTGAGATGCGCCACGAAGGCAAGCTAGCCGCGGTGACAACACTACGCACCATGGTGATGCGCTAGAGCCAGTGGTTCTTACGGAACCACCAGTACATGGCCGCCATGCTGCCCAGCATGACGAGCAGAACAACGGGGTAAGCGTAGTGCCATCCCAGTTCCGGCATGTATTCAAAGTTCATGCCATAAATACCCGCAATCATCGTAGGCAGTGCCGCCATACCAACCACTGCAGAAATCGTGCGCATGTCAGTGTTCTGCTGCATAGACACCTTGGCCACAGAAGCATCCAAGAGGGAAGACAACCGTTCATCAAAACCTGACACGGTATCGGTGACAATCATCGCGTTGTCCTGAACGTCACGCAGATAAGAGCGCAGTTCCTTGCTCAAGATATCATTGTGCAAGGAGAGCCCTGAACGTAGTGCTGGACCAAACGGGTCGATGGCGTGGCGCATTTCTAAAATCTCACGCTTGTACATATAAATCTTGTCGATGTTAATTTGCCGGCGTGGTGTAAACACCTCATTTTCTAGCTCATCGACATCTTCGCTCAGATAGGTGGTCACCCGAGCGTAATTCTCCACAATGTGGTCAGTGACTTTCCAGGCAACAGCCGCCGGGCCGAGGGAAGAAATCTCCGGGTCCTCAACCAACTCGCGGGTCAGATTGGGCAGCTCCGCATCATGGCGAATGGTGATCACGAAATTGCTACCAATGAGTATCTGCACCTCACCGGTAGAAATGATCTCGCGGAGGTCCGTCACCTCAGAATCATCACGGTATTCCACCGTGCGCACGACAATGAACAGTTGGTCCCCGTAGCGTTCAACTTTGGGGCGCTGGTGAGCCGTCACCGCGTCCTCCACGATCAGTTCGTGGATGCCAAACTGTTCAGCTACCTGCTCCATCTGCTCCACGCTGGGCTCTTTGAGAGAAAGCCACACATAGGCATTATCCGCTCCTTGCACGCGCTGCATAGCAGTGGAAAATTGGTACGTACCCGGTTGGTTCACCCCATCAACGAAGACGCGGCAGAAATCCACAGACCGTTCTACGGGGACAGGTAGGGGCCGCCGGTCACGGTGAGCTGACGCCTTCCTGTTACGCGGCAACGGAATCTTGGGCGGCATAGCGGGACCCCCTTTTCCTCTTGGGTCGTGATGGGTGGTGGGCAAAAACTTTTGGGGCGCAAGCGATACTACGCCCGATAACCGAAAAATCTCCACCCCGCTTCATATGCGAAAGGGGAGTGGAGATCAGCTGGTTGCTAATTCGATGAGGTTTTAATTCTCACCCTTGGTGTCGCGGATCTCTGCGAACTCATCGGCATCATCCCCAACCTGCTTTTCCAACTTCAGCAGGCCGGTACGTGCGTGCATGTGCTGAAGCGTGGACACCAAGTTGTATCGCTTCGGTGACAGGGCGTTGAGTGTCCACGTAAACATGGACACAATGCGGTTGCGCTTGGACACTAGGAAGGATACGTGGACCAGCAGCCACATGATCCAGCCCATGAACCCGGCGATTTCAACCTTGCCCATCTTCACCACAGCATGGAAACGGGACACGATGGCCATGGAACCCTTGTCAAAGTACTCAAATGCCTTTCGCTGGTCTGGCGCTTGGTTCTCCTCCACGCCGGCTTTAATAGCCTTCGCTGCGTACTCGCCGGACTGGATAGCCACCTGTGCTAGACCCGGCAGGCGGTCGAGGTTCATCATGTCGCCGACAACAAAGACGTTGCGGTGCTCCCCGACAGAGAGGTCCTTGTTCACAGGGACCTTGCCAGCACGGTCGACTTCGAGACCAGCCTGCTCTGCAACCATCTTGCCCAGTGGGGAAGCGGCCACACCAGCGGACCAGATCTTGGTGTAAGACTCAATCGTGGTTTCTTCGTCGGTAGTCATGTCCTTGTAGGTCACCGACTTCTCATCAAGGTTGGTCACCAAGGAGTTCAGGTACACGGTGACACCCAGGCGTTCGAGCTCACGCTGAGCCTTCTTGCCCAGACGCTTACCAAACGGCGGAAGGACCTGCGGAGCGCCGTCAAGAAGCACGATCTTGGCACTCGCCGGGCGGAAGTTGGAGTATTCATTGCGGAAGCTGCGGTGAGCTAACTCCGCCACCTGGCCGGCAAGCTCGACACCAGTCGGACCAGCACCAACGATGACGAAGGTGAGTAGGCGCTCGCGCTCGGCTGGGTCCTCAGTGACTTCAGCACGCTCAAAGGCAGAAACCAGGCGGGCACGAATCTCCAGAGCATGGTCAATGGTCTTCAAACCAGGAGCGAACTCAGCAAAATGATCATTACCAAAGTAGGACTGTCCAGCGCCGGCAGCAACAATGAGGGAGTCGTACTCATAGACACGGGTGACATCGCCTTCGGTGAAAGTGACGGTCTTGTCGTCCAGGTTGATGTCAGTAACATCTCCTCGCACAACGTCGGTGTTCTTCTGCTTGCCAAGGATCTGGCGGGTGGAGGTTGCAATCTCACCACTGCCGAGGATGCCGGTGGCTACCTGGTATAGGAGGGGCGGGAAGAGGTGAAAGTTCGTGCGGCTAATCAGCGTCACATCCACATCGGCGCCGTCCAGTTCGCGTGCGGCAAACAGCCCACCGAAACCCGAGCCAATAATGACAACGTGGTGGCGGTTTCCGGCTGGACGGTACGGTTTGTTGGACATGTAAAAACTCCTTTAAGTTTTCTTTTTGAGCGCGTAGCTTTTTTCGAGCCTGTTTTAGCCTGGGTAAAGCCTATAGGCAGATCCGCCATGTGATCATACGCGCGTTTGTTTTGTGGGCACGCCGTGGCTCCGCATTTGGGGCATCCCAAAGGTCTATCCTGAACCACGTGCCCACTCATTCCGCTTATTCTGCTCATCTGGATTCCCTGGACGCCGAACGTTGGCCGTCCCTCGTGTATATCCCTTCAGCTGCAGGAATGCGCCTCCGCGCCCGACTAGCGGAGGCAAGGTTTGCTAAACACTGCACCCACGCAAACCTCGAAGTGTCACTGGGCAGAGACCATGACTTGGTGGTGGATCATGCACAACTTTTTGAACGTATTGCCGTGCGAGGTTGGGTGGGTCTCGCCGAGGGGTATATGGCAGGAGAGTGGCATACGGATACCCCCTCGGACCTAGTGAGGGTAATCCGAGGCCTGCTTGCCTCTGGGTATTCCCCGAAAACACCGCACATTAAGGACAATCCGCAACTTGTCGGAGGAGAGGTCCCACCGGAACTCGTCACACGATATGCGGGGGATGGCATGAGTGCTTTCGCCGGCCATTTCGCTACCGGCGTTCCCACGACGGAGCGCATGAGCCGAAAGTCTTTCGTGCCAGCGGCCGGGCGTGGCAAGGAGCCCACGAACTACTTCGTGGCCACAACACATTTCGCATCGCCACTGGAAACAATGAAGCATGACCTCGGTGATGCCCAGTCGCGGAGCGTGAGCATGCTTCTCGACGAAGCCGGGGTGCGCGCCGGCACTCAAGTCGCCGAAATCCCGTGTTCAGGTGGTGCTGTAACAATCGCTGCAGCTTCGCGCCGCGCAACTGTCGATGCGCTGGTGACCGACCCGGCGGTCGTCCGAACGCTGCGTGAGCGCCTGACGCTCGCTGGGGTAGCGGATTCCGTGCATATTAGCGTGGTGGAAGATCTGTCCCTCGCGTTGATGCATCGTGCGGGACGTTACGACGCAATCGTGTGTGTAGAGAATATAGAAACCTTGCCTAAGCCACACCAACGGGCACGCCTACAACTGATCGACGCATTGCTGGCAAAGAATGGCAGGGCAGTAATCCAAAGCGTGACCGCCACGGAGAAGTTCTCGAAGCCCGCCCGGGATGCCATCGAATCCTTACGCGCCTACATCTGGCCATCGCTGGACTACAGCGATTCTGACGAGCTGAGGAAGGTCGCGGATAAATACACCGGTTTGCGCGTGATTAGTGAGACGCATGCACCGGACCATCTAGCGTTGTCACTCAAGCATCAGCTGACCACGTTCCAAGGCCAACTGCGCGAAGCAGCGGCTGACGGCTTTGACGTGGTTTACCGGCGCCTGTGGGTCTGGCAGCTAGCTCTGCGCCAGGCAATGGCTGAATTAGGGATGCTCGACGTTGTTCAGTACACACTCACACACCGGAACAGGCGGGGAGTGCGCTAATAGCTCGCCTTAAGAATTAAGAAACCTTCCCCAAGCCCTACTTGACATAATGTACATTATCGGACAAAAGGGGAAGGAATGGCGTCTATCCTTGTTTAATCCTTCTTCACCAGGTTGAGGCGAATGTTGATCTCGCCCTCCTCGGCAATCTTGGCCGCGACGAAGTCTGGTGTCTCCACACCGTAATCAAGGCGATCAAACGGAATGTCCGCATGCACGATGACGTGGTCACCGGTGCGTAACACTGTGAAGTCCTGGGTCACTTCATTGGTGGTTCCGCGAATAGTCAGATCACCTGTCAGCGTTACCGTGCCCGTCGTGCCATCCTCCGGCAAGGCGGAAACGTCAGCCGGCTGCGTCAGGACGAAATGCGCTTCTGGATACTTCTCTGTGTGAAGGATCTTCCTGCGCACATTAACGTCACGGCGGTCACGGTCCGTGACGATATTAGTCATATCCACGGTCACCTCGCCAGCAGTCAAAGTGCCCGACTCAATGGTCATTTCACCGCTAACAGCCGTTGTGGAGCCTGATGTGGTGCGCGCATCACCCGGCAGCAATTCATCGAACGTGAAACCGGCCGAGGTGTAGTTCTTACCCTGGCGGCTGAGCACCTCCCACGTGCCGTCCATATCCGTCGTTGCCGGCTTAGCGCCAGCCGTGTCGATGGGCTCGGTCTTAATGCCAGGCGTGGCCATCAATGCCATCACCAAAGGAATGATGGCAAGCAACGCGAGGATGGTTACGGCAATGACGCCGCCAATGATAATCGGCTTGTTGTTGCGTTGTTTCTTTTCGCGTATAGCCTCGCCATCACGCTCAATATCGCTCATGCTCGCACCTTCCTTAACGGATCTGTTCTAGCTTCTTAGCCATGGTAACCAGCTCAGTGCATAACGACTCAATCTCCTCAGCATCCGCACCCTCCTTGGCTGCCGTGGCAATGTCTTCAGCTGCGCACCTCAGCTCAAAGAGACGGTCACGAATACTCTCCGCGCGTTGCGCACCAACCTCGTCGCTCTCAAACGCTTCCAGGGTGTTTCTCGTTCGCGCCGGAATCCCTCGGCGTGCCTCATAGGCACGCTGCTTACAGGAGTCGCCGCAATATTTTCTGCGACGACCACGGCCTAGTGTTTGTTCAAAGGGCCGACCGCACCATTCACAGTCGGAGAGCACTTCCCCACTACCGTTATCCATAGCACTCAATATCGTACCGTGACGAAATAAAGATCTCCGCATTGGCACGGAACAAACCGAGCCGAAACTGCGTTATTCAGATGAATCGTTATACTCGTAGATCGCACGGCCTTGAGTTTAGGCCGAGACTTTGAATGAAGGGATTGGTAAAGCATGGCTGACCGGGTACTCCGTGGTAGTCGCATGGGCGCAGTGAGCTACGAAACGGACCGTGACCACGACTTAGCTCCCCGCAGGATGGCCAAGTACCGCACCCCATCCGGTGAGATTTTCGAGATCCCCTTCGCTGACGATGCAGAGATTCCCGAGGAATGGCCATGCAAGAACGGCCAAACCGGTACCCTCATGGAGGGCGAAGGTGTGGAATCCAAGCCGGTGAAGCCACCGCGCACCCACTGGGACATGCTGTGTGAGCGCCGCACGCTCGACGAGCTCGACGAATTACTCGAGGAGCGTCTAGATCAGCTCCGCAAGCGTCGCCGCGCTGCAGCACGCCTGGCTAAGGAGCAGGCAGAGGGCTAAGTCGATCTGTCGGCAAGCCTGACGCTTCCGTCGATAAGCAAAAAGCAAACTACCCGGCCAGCTCGTTTGAGCCGACCGGGTATTCGCATGTGTCGAGACTTTTAGTGGCGGTTGTTCACCAGACGTCCGACTTCGTATTTGAGCAGCTTCGTGCCTTCCTCCGCCATATCCTTAGTCGTTGTGGCCATGCGGGAAAGCTTGCGCGGGATTTTGTTCGCACCCAGTTCGGATAGCTGGTACTTAGCAAGGCGACCGAATTCATGGGTGAGATTGCGCAGCTGCGTGGAACGGCGCTCAAAGCCCCACTTGGACACCTCAATGAGGGAGTCCTTGGCAAAACTGGCGTCCAACTTGGACTCACCCAGGGTGCGGTCCGTGAAAGTGATGGGCACTTCGCGGACATCAAAGCCTTCCTGGTCCGCCTTATCGGCGATTTGCACCTGGAAGATGTAGCCTTTGCGGGAAAGCTCATCGAAGTTAATGGACTCAAGAACTTCACGACGAAAGGCGCGGTAGCCAGCCGTCATATCCGCAACGTCAGTACCCAATGCGAGCGACACGTACATGTTGCCAGCCTTGGACAGCAAGTAGCGGTTACGAGGCCAGTTCACGGCTTCACCGCCCTCGATGTAGCGGGAACCGATGACAAGGTCCGCACCCGCATCAATAGCGGAAAGAAGGCGAGGGAATTCTTCCGGCGCGTGTGAACCATCCGCATCCATCTGACAGATGACCTGGTAATCGCGCTCCAAACCCCACTCAAAACCAGCAACGTAGGCTCCCAGCAGGCCAGTCTTCTCCTGGCGGTGCAGGACATGAACCTGCTTGTCAGCCGCTGCGATCTCATCGGCCTTGACGCCGGTGCCGTCGGGCGAATTATCGTCAACAACAAGGATCTCCACTTCCGGCGTTGCTTCACGCACACGTCCGATGATGAGCGGAAGGTTTTCCAACTCGTTGTAGGTGGGGATGATCACCAGCGTTGAGTCACTGGGTTTACCAGCCACGGTTTCTCCTTATTGTTGGGTACGGTGCAGCGCAAGCTGCTCATCGGTCAACTTTGAAGCATACCCCCGCCGAACCCGGAACAACGACGCGAGCATGATCACAAGCCCAAATCCTGCCAACAACCACTGAATAATCTGACCGTAACGCACCGCGATAGTGACAGAATCACGCAGAGGCAACTGCTCAATTAGATGCGCCGGCTCAAAAATCTCGGTGTGCTGGGACACCGAACCGTCCGGCTGCACGATCGCGGACACACCCGAGGTGGCAGCCACAACCACTGCTCGGTCCGTCTCAATTGCCCGCAGCCGGCTCATTGCCAATTGCTGATAGGTCATGTCTGTGAACCCGAAGGTGGCGTTGTTGGTCGGTGTGGTGAGGATCTGCGCGCCCGCCATCACAGCATCACGATAAGCCATGTCAAACGCAACTTCGTAGCAGGTGGCCACACCAACCACGTAGCCGCCCATGTTCACGGCACCATTTCCTGTACCGGGCTTAAGATCCCCGGCTTGATCTACGTACGGGGAAAAACGTCGGAAGAAATCCCGCATGGGCATCCACTCACCGAACGGCTGCAGATACTTCTTGTGATGCTTATCCCCTGCCCCATCTACTGGGTCGAATACTACCGCCGTATTACGGTCCCCAACGTTGTCCTTGGTCAGCGTGCCCACGAGCACCGGCGCTTGGACGTCTTCGACGGCCCCCATGATGAGATCCCGCGCTTGATCATCCCGGAATGGGTTCACATCCGAGGCGTTCTCCGGCCAGAACACTAGATCCGCGTGGCGGTTCTGTGAATGTAGTTCTGCAGCGAGCTCATGCGTACGTTGAACATGGTTGTCCAGCACTGCACGCCGCTGCGCGTTGAAATCCAGGCCCAAGCGCGGAACGTTGCCCTGAACTGCCGCAACTGTGACCTCGCCGGTCGTGTGGGAGTCCTTGTTCACATTCAATCCTGCGGCAGCCCCCGCCATCAGCGGGACAATGACCAGTGCACATGCGATCAATGCCTGTGATCGTGACTGCGATCGTCCGTGCTGCCCCTTACGGGGCAGCACGAGGACCCCGGTGGCAAGGGCACTGGCCACGAGAACTTCCGCGCAAGTGATCAGGGCCGGGCCACCGATCCACGACAGGTTAGCCAGTGGTCCATTGATTTGCCCCCACGCCAATCGCACCCATGAAAAGCCGCCAAAGGGGAAGGAAGACAACGCGTATTCCACCGCCACGTACACAAAGGGGAATGCGATGAACCCGTATTTCATGCGCCCAAGCAGTGTGCCGAATATACCGGTGACAATCGAGTACAGCGCGCAAAAAATCGACAATGCCACCCACGGCAACGCACCAACAAACTCGCCCACCCACGGCAAAAGTGGCAGGTACAAGCACAGTGCATAGACAAAGCCGCTCAACGCACCGAGTTTCACACTGGGCCCTGACGCCTTGCCCCAGGGCTGAAGTGCGGCCCACAACAAAGCGATTCCAGCAATACCCGCGAAGGAGTGCCCATGCGGTTCAAAGGAAAAATACGTAAGCCCCCCGGCGAGCCCCGCGAGAACAACACGCAAGCAAGCGATCACCATAGGACGGTCCATTAGCGCGTATCCCCCGCTTCCCCGAAGTCCTCGGGGCGAGCGTCCTGGGACCACTGCTCAATCTCGTCGTGGTCAATGAACGATCCATACGTGGGTGAATACCCGCTCATAGGCGAAGAGCTGTAGAACTTCACCCCGAAATCCTCAATCTTCTTCTGCCAGCTACGAGCGAGCAACGCACGAATCAGCTCACGGGTCGGGCGGAAAACAAGCAAGACACCGCACATTGACGAGATATAGCCTGGCACAACGGATAGCCCCAAACCGGCCGCAACGAGTGCCGTGCCGCCGGCAAATTGGCCCATGCTTGTGCTCCCCATCGACGCACGCTCGACCTCAGAACGCAGAGCCAGACTGGCTGCCACTGCACCGAACGCCATCAGGATGAACAGACCAGCGAGCGCCCAACCCACACCGACGAGCTTGCTCACTCCCCAGAATGCAAGCGCTTCTATCAGGACGTAGATAGCAAAATAGGGCATGCGGTGAACACTACCGCAGACTAACTCTTTTGGAGCTGGCCGATCAACCACGTCACATCATCGTGCATCCAGATGAAAAACGGGATGAGGTGCTTGCCCACGTCGAAACGCAACAGCGGGAACAACCGGCGTGTCAGCAAGTCAATCCCCCATTCGTCGGCAAGCTTTTTCGTGGAGGCATACGGGATGATGTCATCGTGAACACTTGCCCACAGGCGCGTGTGCACACGTGGCCGACGTGAACCCAATCGCATGTTGTCCAACGCTTTACGGGTAGCAGGCAACGAGTCGATCACCTCAGACAATGAGCGCTTATCGACGATCCAGCTCGACGTGTCCTGGCGTGCTGAATGTGGCATGGCCCCCAGTACGCAACGTTTCCGGGCCAGCTCTAGGAGTTCCTGCGCCGTGTCTGTCAGCAGTGGAGCAAGCTCCGCTTCGATCTTTGGGTCCGTGGCCATTAACCCATCGAGTGCGTAGGGCAGAACGAACGAGGCCGTCTCTGACTCAACGTGATCCAGGATCGCGTCAAAGTCAGACGGCGGGGCTCCACACACCGCAGCCTTCGGTTGAATTTCCCCGGCGTACTCCGGCTCCTCCACAGCAGCTGCGACCGTGCCGCCGCCTTGGGAGAAACCGAAGAGTCCCAGGGACTCACTCCCCACGCTGAGATGGTGTGCAGCCCGCACCGCGTCATAAAGCGCATGCGCCCCAGCGACGTGATTGCAGTACAGTTGTCTCCCTGATTCCGGATCACGTGGATAGTCCGTCACCACCACGTGGCACCCCGCAGCCACGAACATGTTGATCGCGGGCTGCTCGTAGGCCGAAATGATATCGAGTGGCAGCTTGATCGACGTGAATACCGACAGCGAGTGTGAGGGGTCACAGTGCGGTGCCGTGCCTTGCGTGCCTGGTGCATGTGCGATGACGGGGCGCGGACCACTGCCCTCCCTGGGATTATTCGAGCGAATCACCAGACCGGTAGCCAGCAGCGGACGGCCCTCCGCATCCGTCGTCGAGTATTCGATGCGCCATGCGGTACCCGAGTTCATAGACGAGTTGAGGCCCATCACGCGAACCTCATCAGCGCGGATGAGCTCGCCGTTGGTCTGACCCGCTAGCCACTGCGGGTTAATGTCGGGTGCTTCCGGGTTCCGCCGGGGAGTTAGAAAGTCCAACATAAGCGGTAAAAGCGTACGGATGTACAACCCGTGCGTCCCTGATTTTCGTGTCTGCCTGCATCCCACGGCAACAACTGCGGCAACAGCCCCCAGAGCGCCCGCGATTACAGTGCGGCGAATAACGCGGTTCTTCTTCGTCGACATCGTTGGCTCCTTTAACCTTGGGTTTAACGTGGCATGTGGCGCCAGATAGGCCGCGGCACACACCGCATGACCCACGCCAAGACCTGCAGTTGTCGCGGAATCCACACCGTACGGCTGCCTTCCTTCCGCACCGCGCCAACCACAGCATCAGCCACTTGATCCGGTGTCACGGACATGGGCGCGGGCTTCATGCCCTCGGTCATCGAGCCGATGACAAAGCCCGGCCGTGCCGTAATCAGCTTCAAGGGCCCACCATGCAACCGATCGGCCAACCCCTGGCAGAAAGCATCGAGCCCAGCTTTCGTCGAGCCGTACACGTAGTTCGCGCGCCGTGCCCGCCAGCCGGCGATGGAAGAGAAAGCGAAAATCTCGCCTGCCGCCATGACATCCGTAAGCACAGTGAGCATACTCACTTGTGCGACGTAATCAATGGTGGCGATCTCCGCCGCGTGCGTTTCATCGTGCTCAGCGCGTTCCTGATCGCCCAAGATTCCAAAGGCCACAATTGCCGTGGTGATGGGTCCGCCTGCGCCGGCTTCTTCCACAACACTGCGATGCGAGGCAAGGTCCGTCGCCTCAAACCTCAGGGACTTTACCTGCGTGGCTCCTGCGCCGAGCAGTCTCTTTTCCACTTCCCCGAAGCGATCCGGGTTTCTCCCCGCCAGCACGACCTTTCGTCCAGCACACATCCGGACGGCAATCTCGCCCCCGATGTCACTGGTGGCGCCGAGGAGGAGAACCGTTCCGTCGTGTGGGCTGGCGTGGTGTGTCATGCCTGCCGATTATATGGATCAGTGACTTTCACCGAGTAGGTTTTTCGGCGCCAGGTTCAATGGGCGGGCGCCATTTGCCTCAAGTACCACGATGTCCTCAATGCGCATGCCCCACTGGCCGTCGACGTAGATGCCCGGCTCGATGGAAAAGACCATTCCTTCTTGCAGGACCGTGTCGCTGCCACTGACAAGGAAAGGCGGCTCGTGGAGGGCCAATCCGATGCCGTGTCCAAGACGGTGCGAGAAATTAACGCCATAGCCCGCCTGGTTAATGCGTCCACGCGCCACTGCATCTAGTTCACCAGCGGTCATGCCGGGACGTGCCGTCGATAATGCTTCCAACTGCGCTGCCCGCAGCTCCTCATAGGCCGCGAGGACAGCACGGTCTGGCATGGACTCCACCGCGTAGGTACGCGTGCAATCGGAATGGTAGCCACTGGCCAGAGAACCACCGATGTCCACCACCACGGGCTCACCCGACTGCAGCACCCGATCAGAGAAGTCATGGTGCGGGTTGGCACCGTTGGGGCCGGAGCCGACGATGACAAAGTCGACAGTGGCGTGTTCCTTCAGAATGAGCTGTGCAATCTCGTCGGCCACGTCACGTTCGGTGCTCCCCGCGACGAGGAGGTCCGGCACGGCAGCATGAACCGCGTCGATAGCATGCGCAGCCTTTTCCAGCTCGGCGATTTCCTCTGGTTCTTTCACCGCGAAGACATCGCTCAGCACATCATTGGCAAGAACCGTCTCCCCTATCTCCCCCGCCATCTGCAAACGCAGTACATGATCAGCAGTGAGCGAAGAACCCAATGCCACCGGGCGATCCGCAAGCACATTAGCGATGCGATCGTATGGTTCGTTGCCATCGCGCCAGGTCTCCACCACGACACCGGGGATGTCACCTACCTCCGCCACAGCGGACGCATCAGTCGCCGGCGCGAAGAGTCGGGCATAGCCCACGGGTGGCACGACCAAAGCAGTAAGCCTCTCGTGGGAGGTGGACCACGAGCCGGTGAGATACGCGAGCTCCGCGCCGGCACCGATGATGGCACCGCTGAGACCTGAATCAGCAATGCGTTTCTGAAGGGTGCCTATCCGGCGGGCGTAGATATCAAGCATCATGCCCGCCATCGTAAAACGCTGACGCGTTGAAGGGCACGTTAGTTGCCAATAGCAACCACGCCACGACGAATCGCGTCGACTGCCTTGCGGGCATTCTGCTTGATCTCCTCGGAGTAGCCGGTGCGCACGATCTGCTCCAATAGATCGATGACTTGGCGGCACCATCGGACAAAATCACCCGGGGTGAGCTCCGCACCCGATTCCGCGGCTGCCGCCAGCGCGTAGCCCAAAGGCGCGCCCGCGCACCACTGGTGGATGGACAAGGCAAAGCTGGGGTCCGGAATATTGGTCAGTGGCAGACGGTGGCGCTGCTCATCACTGGTCAGCTCCCCGTGGATCCGGTTGGTCGCGTTCATGGCATCCGCCATGCGGTCGGTCGCAGCCTCCGGGTACCCACCGGTTGTCTTGCGGTTCTCAAACACGCACATGGAGGCCACGCCAGCGAGTTCCGCCGGGTCGAGCTCATCCCAGATCCCGCGTTTGAGGCACTGCGCGACCAGCAAGTCGGACACGTTGTGGATGCGCGCGAGGCGCTCGCCCTCCTCGGTGACGGTTGGCTCGCCATCGATGATCTCCACATAATCCATCTCAGTGAGCAGCCCAATGATGCGCTCAAAGGTCTTGCCCAAGGTATCGGTCTGCGCGTTCACATTCGTTTGGGTTGCAGCCAAAGCGCATTCTTCGCGCACGATCTCCTCACCAATCCGGGCCAACCGCTCACGTTCCGCTGGGGGCCAGGAGTGGACGGGGTGGCTACGGATTGCGTCTCGAAGCTCAATCATGCGTTTCGACGGCCGCACCCGCGCCTGCGCCTTCAGCTTCTTTGGCGCCTTGAAGCGACCGCGGTTGAGCTCTTGGACAACCTTGCGGGTGTGTTTGCGTGGCTTGTGCGCGATATCGCGTGGCACCTTGATCGAGCCGACGACAACCGGTGCGTTAGCAAAGGCCGCGGCATCAATACGGCCGGACCAGCCCCGTTCCGTGGTGATCCACGGCCGCGGATCGTCTTTCCGTCCAGCAGGCGCAACCACGGCGGCGAGCTCTGGACGGCGCTTCGACGGTAATGCGATGACATCACCAATCTGAAGGCGCCCGAGCACGCGTTGAACCTCCTTGTTGCGCTCTGTCAAGGAGTTCTTCTTGGAACGCTTCTCCTCCTCGGAAAGATCGCGCCGCAAGCGGGTGTACTCGACGAGCTCGGCTGCATAATCATCGCTTTCATCGAAACCGAGCTCTGCGATCTCCGCGTTGAGTGTGGTGCGGAGTGACTCGATCTTGTTCCTCTTCCGTTCGATGTTGCGGACTTCACCGACGACACTGCGGTCAGTCTGGAACTGCGCAAACGATTTCTCAATCAGTCGGATCGAGGCCTCAAAGCCATTCATCTGCAGCATGTTGATGGCCATGTTGTAGCCCGGCGTGAACAGTGAGATCAGCGGGTACGTGCGCGTCGATGCAAGGCCTGCCACCGCGCGCGGGTCCATCGCGGGCGACCACTGCACCACCGCGTTACCAATCGTGTCAATGCCACGACGGCCCGCACGACCGGTGAGCTGCGTGTACTGGCCGGGTGTCAGATCAACGTGTGCATCGCCGTTGAATTTGACCAGCTTCTCCAAGACCACGGTGCGCGCTGGCATGTTGATGCCCAGCGCCAAGGTCTCCGTGGCAAAGACAACACGCACGAGCCCCTGCACGAAAAGCTTTTCGACGATGTGTTTAAACGCCGGCAACAACCCCGCATGGTGCGCGGCGAAACCCCTTGACCACGCTGTGCGCAGCTGGCGGAAGTTGAGAACCTCAAGGTCCTCTTCCGGGATTCCCTCGACTCCTTCATCCGTAATTTGCTTGATCAGTTCTGCTTCCTCCGGAGTGGTCAGTTCCTTACGCGAGCGCAGGCATTGGAAAAGAGCGCCGTCACAACCCGCGCGGGAGAAGATGAACACGATGGCAGGCAGCATGTCCCGGCCTTTGAGGGACTCCACGACCTCCGGCCTCCCAACAGGGCGGACACGATCCTGTGGTCGCTGGTAACCACTGCGGCCACCACCACCGGAACGGGAACGGAAACCGCGCCCCTCACGGAAATCTTCACGGCCTTCATTGGCGGCACCGGATTCAAGGCGCTCAATCGTGCGCTCCAGATCCTTGTTCACCTGCCCGTCGGTGCCTGGTTCAAACAGCGGGAGGATCTTGCGTTGCACCATCATGAACTGATTGAGCGGCACGGGGCGCTTCTCCGAGACGATCACTGCCGTGTCCCCACGGACCTCACCCAACCATTCGCCGAATTCCTCCGAGTTGGACACCGTGGCAGACAAACCAATGATGCGAACGGATTCATCGAGGTTCAGGATGATCTCTTCCCACACCGCTCCCCTATCGCGGTCCGCCAGGTAGTGGATCTCATCCATCACCACGTGCGAAAGACGATCAAGCGCCGGCGATTCGGCATAGATCATGTTGCGCAAGACTTCCGTGGTCATGACCACGATCTCAGCATTGCCGTTGATGCTTGTATCGCCGGTGAGAAGACCCACTGCATCTTCGCCATGCTCATCGACGAGGTCGTGGTACTTCTGGTTGCTCAGCGCCTTAATCGGCGTGGTGTAAAAACACTTTGTCCCTCTTGAGAGGGCCAAAGAAACTGCGAATTCACCGACAACGGTTTTGCCCGAGCCCGTCGGGGCGCACACGAGCACCCCACGATCATCTTCTACTGCTTGGCAGGCCTCCACCTGAAAATCATCGAGGGGGAAGCTCTTGGTGGCACGAAACTCGTCAAGATGCGAAGAAAATGGGCCAGATTCCATGCCCTCCACCCTACGTGGTAGTGGCTAGAGAACGTCGTCGAAGTAGCCGGGGGTGTCCGTTGCGTTATTGATGTCCTGTGGTCGCGCAGGAGGTGGGACCGGTGTAGGTGCCTGCGGTGCCGAGGAAGCGCGAACCGGCCCCGACGGTCCGCCGACCGAGGTTGCTGAACCCACGGGTGTTGGCGCGGTGATAGGACCCGACGCTTCATCGTCCGCCAGATCGCCCCACTCGTTCTTCTTGGAACGACGCTTGTCATGGATGCGGCAGAACTGGAAGGCCATTTCCACCAGGAAGCACAGTGAGAGTGCCAGCACGATCATGGAGAACGGGTCCTGGCCTGGTGTCATGAACGCCGCGAAGATGAAGAGGATAACGATGATGATGCGGCGCTTGTCCTGTACCTGCTCGTACTGCAAAAGCCCAGCAAGGTTGAGCATGATGATGAGCAGGGGCACCTCGAAGCTCACGCCAAATATGACGATGAGCGCAAGAACAAACTTGTAGTACTCGCCACCAGAAAGCGCACCGACTTGGTACTCCCTACCAATGGACATGAGCACGTAGAGCCCCTGGTCAACAATGAAGTACGCAAGCACTGCACCCGCAACGAAAAGAGTCACTGCAAAGGTGACAAAAGACAGGGTCCAACGGCGCTCATTCTTCAACAGGCCCGGGGTGATGAAGCCCCAGATCTGCAGGAGCCACACTGGAGAGGAAACCACGAGTCCCGCGAGGAAGCCAACCTTCAGGCGCAGCATGAACATCTCAAACGGAGACGTGGCAATGAGACGACACGAACCATCCGATGTGAGGTCAGCGCGCAACTCCACCGGCAGCGAACAGTACGGCCGCCGAATGATTTCTCCCAGGGGCAAGATGTTGCCGGGCGCCCACTGGTACCAAATGAACCCGAGCACGGTGCCCACCACAACGGCGAACAAAGAGATCAGCACCCGGCGACGCAGCTCCTGCAAGTGCTCAACGAGGGACATAGATCCCTCGGGGTTATTCCGCCTCCGCCGCCACTTTTTCTGCGGGGACGCGGTGGATGAAGAAGTCACAGATTAATTGGCTGGGTTGTTCCGCTGGTTTTCCGGACGATCCCAGAAGCCTTGCTCTGCAGCAGACTGGGCAGCCGTGCTGCCGGAGTTCCCACTGGTGATCTCACGGGGCTGTGCCGGAGCCTGATTCTGGTTGGTTTGCACCTCGTCGTTCTGCATCTCCTTGACCTCAGACTTGAAGATGCGTGCGGAACGACCAACGGAGCGAGCCAAGTCCGGCAACTTCGCAGAGCCGAACAGGAGGAGAATGACAAAGATGATTAGGAGGATTTCCATGGGGCCGAGATTTGGCATCGGATTTCCTTTCACACAGTGGGGCGAACTATCCCGTCAAGCATAACGCTCAAGGCCAGCTTTTCCACGACCGGCGAGTTTCTCAGCGATATGCGTTGGCTCGGTGACCGCCACACGATCGGCCTGGCTAAGACAAAAGCGCACCAGCCAATCGTCGCTGCCGTACGGCATTGAGGCCACGACCCAACCACGATCACGCTCCTCGTGCAGCTCGATCTGCCAGAAATCTGCCAGCCAGGTTGCTTCCGGGTGGATACGAAGCGTAGCTACTTTCGCGTCACCGAAACCAAAAGGATCGGTGGCGTCGTATATGGGTGAGCCGGGGGTGGAGGAGGCGGGCACGGGATCATCGATAAGCACTGCTTCTTTAATACGATCGACACGGAAGGTTTTCGCAGTGCCCTCTTCGACCGCTGAAAGGTAGGTGTTGCCATCGCGGTGGAAGATTCCCACCGGAGCAACTTCGCGGAAGCGCGTTGTGTCTGATGTGGCCGAATAGTAGTTCAGACGCAACATCCGACGCTGAGCTAATGCTTCGGAGATCGTCCCCAGTGCGCCGGGGGTATCGGGGTGCTGCGCATCCGAGACACCAGCATCACTCATAACATCGCGGATCTTCTGTGCTGCCGAGGTCACCGCCGAGTGATCGATGAGCCCCGGCATTGTCTCCAGCGACTCAAGGGTCAGCAGCAACGCATTCGCCTCCGTGGGAGTCAGGCGTAAAGGTGCATTCATTCCCTGGTCATCGATGACCGTGACGCCAGTCCACTCCGGTGCCAGGTCGATCAGTTCCTCAGGGCGCTTGCCCACACCGGACAGCATGAGACGCTGAAAATCTTCCATCACGTCCGTGTGCGAGTATCCGAGGTCGCGGGCAATCTCCATCGGCGTCGCATTCGGGTGCTTGTGCAGGTACGGCAGGAGGTTGAGTGTACGAACGAGGTGAGTGATTTTCTCTGGACTGTCTTTCTTCATCACTACTCCTCCCCACCTTGGGCTGCTGCTCGCAGCAGCCCAATCACGCTCTCACGAACATCCACTGGCTCCTGCACCACCGCATGTGGGGCGTAACTGGCCACGGTGCGCACGAGCCAATCTCGTTCAACCGCTGTGAACACCAGGGCTCCATCAGCACGCAGATCACCGGCTGCCGCCAATTCGGCGCACGTGCCAGGGTCGATGCTCACCACTGCATCGACCACTGGGCCACGCAGCGATTCTTCAACCACTTGTTGCAGCGGCTTGTCCGCCGCAATGAACTCGTGGGCCTGAACCTTGCGGATGTTGGAGACCCGGACCGCACGGAAACTCCGCGGCGCTTGGCGCTCAACGTCATAGCCCACGACGTATGCGCGGTTGTTCAGTGCAACGATCCCCCATGGATCCATCGTCCGCGCTTGCACATCCGCCGTGGGTGAGGGCTTGTAATCGAAACGCATTCTGGTTTTGGCACGGGCACAGGCAGTGACCGCCGCCACAATGTCTGTATCCAGACGCGAAATATCGTTGTCGAGCGCGGCAATAGGCACCTCATCGAACGTGCGCGTGGCGCCCGCAGCAGCGATCTTCGTCCAACCGGAACGCGCGAAAGCGCCGAGGCTCCCCTGTTTACCAAGGTCGCCTGCCAAGCCCAGAACAAATGCTTCCTCGTCGGTGAAGGAAATAGGTGGGAGCTCGTACGCGTCCTTGTTCACCCACACCAGGCCGTTTTCCGCACGTGCGGGCACTCCAGCGCGCTTCAACGACACAACGTCACGTGCGATGAGGCGCTTGAAGGCCACGTCGGTTCGGTTCTCATACCCTTCAACATTGTTGCGTACCCACTCGTACTCGCGTGGGCGATGAGAACCCAGAAGCGCGAAAGTGAGATTGGTCAGCCGCTGAATGGCGGCATCCGCGTTCGGGTGCATAGTGTTGGAGGGTTTAGCCACGAATTCCCCCTAGTGGCGCGTCGAGTTCATCCGCATGCTCACGCATGTATTCCAGCAAATCATCCACGCGGGCATCCGTCACGGCGAATGGATCCTGCAGGTCCACTGTCTGCGGCACAGGACGATCAACCTTGAGGTGAACCCAGTCCACGGTGTGGTGGGCACCGAGCGCACGCGCCTCCTTGAGGAAGAGCGCGCGCAGATGCGCACGGGTTGTTTCCGGGGCGGTGTGCGCGGCGGCCGCGATCGCTTCATCGGTTGTCCACCGCTTGACCAAGCCTTTGCGCTCCAGCAAGTAGAACAGCCCGCGCTCACGGTTGATGTCGTGGTAGGCCAAATCAATCTGCGCCAGCTTCGGGTGTGACCAATCCCCACCCAAGCGCGTACGGTAGCGCTCCAGAAGGTTGCGCTTGATCACCCAATCAATCTCAGTGCTCACCGGATCAAAGTTTTGCTTTTCGACGGCCTCGAGCACCCGTCCCCACAGCTCAACCACGCGGCGAAGTTCCTCAACCGGAGTTCCTTCATCCGGGCGTTGCTCCAGCCAACGAGTTGCTGCCTCGTACACGCCTCGCTGAACCTCAAGGGCGGTGACTGTGGAACCGTCCTTGAGCACCAACGGTGTCTGGCCAGTGGGGTCGGCAGCGATCTCCTTGATGTGCTTGATTGGCTCAGCAACGTCGAAAGCAGGAATATCCCACTCCGCCTCCAGCATCTCGATGACTAATTGCGTTGAACCGACCTTGAGCGCGAAGGACGGCTCCGCCATGTTGGAGTCCCCCACGATGACGTGCATACGCCGGAACCGGCGGGAATCACCATGCGGCTCATCGCGGGTATTGATGATCGGGCGGGTGCGCGTCGTCGCAGACGACACGCCTTCCCACACCTGATCGGCGCGCTGGGAAAGAACAAACTGACCGTTCTTGATCATTCCCGCGCCGCACAACAGCTGGCGCGTGATCAGAAACGGCAGCAGGCGCTTGCCAAAGTGCTTCAGCGACAACCCACGGCTGATCAGGTAGTTCTCGTGCGTGCCATAAGAGTTGCCGGCGGAATCCACATTGTTTTTGAACATGTAGACATCCCCGCCGATGCCCTCATTGGCCAACGTTTTTTCCGCCTGGACAGCCAACTCGTTGAACAGCAGTTCCCCAGCCTTGTCGTGGTTGAGCAGCTGCGTCAGCGAGTCACATTCAGCGGTGGCGTACTCCGGGTGCGCACCAACGTCGAGGTACAACCGCGCAGCATTATCTGTAAAGACATTCGTGCTCTTGTACCGGGCCACGACAGGTTTGAACAGATAGCGCGCGATTTCCTCGGGCCCGAGGACCGCTGAGGCATCGCGCATAGCGGTGATCCCAAACTCGGTTTCCACCCCCATGATGCGGCGTGGGTAGACAACGGGATGATCAGCCACTACTGTCCGCCTTTTTGCACGTAAGAACGCACAAATTCCTCAGCGTTGTTGTCCAGCAGCGAATCAATCTCATCCAACAGGTCGTCGGTGCCGGCGGTGTTGACAGTGACCTGGCCGGCGTCCTGTGCGTCGCCGTCGTCCTCAGATCCTCCGGAATGCTTCGTTATGTGCTCTTGAGCCATGTCCTCTACCCTACTTCGCCTGTGTGCCAAGGGCGGCGACGATCTCATCCGCCGATCCCGCCGTGTCCAAAATTCCGGCCACGTCGTCCTTGGTGAACTTGTCCACCGCAGCAATGGAAATCGTCCGCGGTCCCTGTGTCGTATCAAATTGAATGGTCTGCCAGCTGGAAGACAGCACGTCCGCGCCGAACTTCGCCGCAACACGTCCGCGGAAGTACGCGCGTGAATCCTCCGGCGGGTTCGCTGCAGCACGCGCGATCTCCTCAGCGCTCACGAGTGTGCGCATCCGCCCCGCCCGCACGAGCGCATGATAAAGCGAGGTCTGCGGATCAATATCCGCATACTGCAAATCCACTGCCTTCAGCTTCGCATCGCCCAGGTCCACACCACGCTGGATGAACCCATTGATCAGCGCGTACTTCGCCGCCCAATCAAGCCGATCCGCGGTGCTCAGCGGGTCGCGCTCCAGATCATCAAGGATCTCGCCCCACAAAGCATGCACCTGCTTATCGACGTCCGTTACCGCCACCACACGATCCCGATACGCCCGTTGGATGGCGATGGCGGTGGCCTTGGAGCCGTCGATAAGCGTCAATTCGTGAGAGAACGTCAAGTCCCGAGAGACAGCCTTGAGTTCTGCGACCGGGTGCTTGAGACGCAGATCGCTGAAGTCAACGCCCTGCTCAATCGCGTCGAGCACGAGTTTCGTGGTGCCGAGCTTGAGCAGGTTCGCGTACTGCGACATATTCGCATCACCAACGATGACGTGGAGGCGCCCAAACTGCGTGGCGTCCGCGTGGGGTTCATCGCGGGTGTTGATGATGCCGCGGTTGAGCGTGGTCTCTAGTGAGACTTCCTGGAAGAAGTAGTCCGCGCGCTGGGAGATCTGGAAACCGTCCTGCTCCCCTGCCTCCCCCAGGCCCATGCGGCCAGCGCCGGTGAAAACCTGGCGTGTGACAAAGAACGGGATGAGGCCCTGCATGATCGCTTCAAACGGCGTGGAACGGGAGTGCTGGTAGTTCTCGTGCGAACCGTAGGACGCGCCTTTGCCGTCGACATTGTTCTTGTACAGCTTCACCGGCGGGCACGGATCATGGCCGTGGAGGACGGAGACGCCTTCCTCATGGAGCTCTTTTACACGCACCGCGGCCTGGCCCAGAACCAGGTCCCCCGCGGCGTCATAGACCATCGCGCTGAACGCATCAGGCACCTCCGGGCTGGAGTACTCCGGGTGCGCGTGATCCACGTAGAAGCGCGCCCCGTTCTCCGTGACCACATTGGCCACGCCCAACGCATCCGGCGCGACAACCGGGACTGTCTGGTAGCGCTTCAGGTCAAACCCACGCGAATCCTTCAACGGGTGCTCATCCTGGTAATCCCAGCGGGCACGCGCGGCGGTGTGCATCGCCGCGTACGCCACCACCAAGTGAGTAGAGCTAACAATCGGACTCAGCCCCGGCTGGGCGGGGGTGGTGATGCCGTACTCGGTCTCCGTACCCATGAAGCGCGTCATGGGTGTTCAGCTTAATGCCCTGAATCACTGCCTAGCGGTTCAGGGACTCAAGTGCAGTTGAACTGCCTCCGGCGACTATCGCTCCATTTCATCAAGCCCGAGCTGCACCAGTGCTTCTGGATCTCTCGTATCTGCCACGATGCCATCGGTAAGATCTGGTGTGTTCTTTCTGTCTACATACGCTGCCCGTAAGTTCCCTACCCACAATCTTGCGGGAAAACGACGATGACGAATGCGACGTAGACAATCCCCGCCAATGATGAGAATGTCGGTGATACCGGTTGCCCGTGAACGATTCGGTCTGTCAGTACGGTCTCTCTATTCCAATCGTTGAACCGCAAACACCGCTAGAAGGGAAACTTAAGGTCTTGCTAAGAGCGCCAAGATCCGATCGCTGATGCCGCCTTCTCAAGTTCGTCACCAAACCTTGCCCACAAAGCCGGTTGTTTCGCTCTGATCTGATCAAAACCCTCACGAACATCCTTGGCATCAACGCCCCAGCGTCGATCTTCAACAGGAATGGACGAAATTGCAGGTTCTAGGTTTTCAACCATTCGAGACGCCCAGTGGTCGTACACATCAGCAAAATTTCCAATTGCAAAAATTAACCATGCGATAGTTGCGGATACACGTTCAGACGAATCAGAATATGACCATCTCTCCACTGACTGTAAACCGCCCCGATGCATAAGGTAAACCAGAGCAAGAGGAATAGATCTAACGAATTCCGTCTTTATATCGTTTCTACTCTTGCTACTCACCCTCAGTGCTTCAAAGTCCCCTTTTTCAACAAGTTTTACTGCCAAAAATACTCCTGTAAGGACATTGAGTTTGAGGCCACCCGCCGTTTGAACATCAATACCCTCGGCTCGATAAATAAGTTCCGCTGCACACGGGGGGTAAATCAGTACGAGATCTGTAAAGAACAAATGCGTCGGTCTTTCTACGGCCGCTGCTTCCCCTGTTACTAGTTCAACGATTAAGGAAGTATCAATATTTAATTTCTCTCTAGACACAAGCCGCAAGAAATCCAAGAGCCCTCGATAAGCGAAAGTCTCTTTACGGACGCCGTACCGCCTACCCAATCCATTGCAGTAGTCGTCAACAGCATCCTGGTCTAACTCGTCCAATAATCCCAGGCCACGGCTGGAACCTGGTAGCGATATTTTTGGATTTGTTCGAATAATCGACTTCAAGAGCTTTTGATCACTCTCGGGAAACTCCCGGATCTCGTCCCATGCGACCCGCAGATACGCTTCATTAGTGGTATCTGCAAGCGCTAACATTAGAGAATCGCGCCGCTGACGCTCCACAATTCGTTCCTGACGAGACAGACTAATGGCTTGTTTATCCAGTAGCTCCATGTTTGTTTTAGATTGACGCGCTCCCATCCTCCATAGAACGAAGGGTATGACGGCCGCGAAAAGCATCGACAGAAAACTGACCAAAAACGATGGATCCGACCATCCCCAATTGTTGACGATATCGTCCTTCCACGAAAAGAAAGTTTTAGCAAACTCAGACATCTTCAATCTCGAGGTTTCGGACATTTTTTACCGTTCATTCCTAGTCTGGGGACTGTCCCCAACAAGGCACGCCATTCGACCCTGGCATATTGAGTAAATTATCCCGGTATAGCCCTAATCTCCCTGCTACCTAAAGGGAACAGAACTTGTGACAGCTCGTACTAATCGAGTTGTTTACCAGCCGCGCTCCGCAAGACGGTGCGGTGCCGGCAGGTCAGCCACGTTGATGCCCACCATGGCCTCACCGAGTCCACGGGAAACCTCCGCAACGGTGGCAATGTCTTGCCAGTTCTGCGTTGCCTTCACCACAGCAGCAGCGCGTGCCTCAGGGTTGCCGGATTTGAAGATGCCGGAGCCAACGAACACACCGTCCGCGCCGAGTTCCATCATCAGCGCTGCGTCAGCCGGGGTGGCCACGCCACCAGCTACAAAGAGCGGAACCGGCAACTTGCCATTCTCAGCCACGTAGGCAACGAGCTCATACGGCGCCTGCAGTTCCTTGGCGGCCACGTACAGCTCATCGCGGTTGGAGTTCCAGATGGACTGCAACTTGGCAATCTCGCCCTTGATGGTGCGCAGGTGCTTAGTTGCCTCGGACACGTCACCGGTACCCGCCTCACCCTTGGAGCGGATCATGGCTGCGCCCTCATTCACGCGACGAAGAGCTTCACCTAGGTTGGTTGCACCGCACACGAACGGCACGGTGAAGCCGCGCTTATCAATGTGGTTGACGTAGTCCGCCGGGCTGAGCACCTCAGACTCATCGACGTAGTGCACGCCAAGGTGCTCCAGGATCTTGGCCTCCACCGAGTGACCGATACGCGCCTTTGCCATGACCGGGATGTCCACGGCAGCCAGGATCCCCTCGATGAGGTCCGGATCGGACATGCGAGCAACGCCACCCTGGGCACGGATGTCAGCCGGGACACGCTCAAGCGCCATGACGGCAACCGCGCCAGCATCGGCGGCGATCTTTGCCTGTTCAGGGGTGACCACGTCCATGATCACGCCACCCTTGAAGGTATCGGTCAGTTCAGCTTTGGAGAGATTGGTAGTGAAAGTCATGGTGCCAGTCTCCCCCGCCGACTGGTAGATTCCTAGTGCCAGTTCTATTTAGATTCTTTGGACCAGTATGCTTATCGACGTCTCCCGCGCCCTCCCCATCCCCCTCCCCGCGCAAGTGGCCACGGCCATCCGGACGGCTATCACTAACGGGACTCTGCAGCCAGGGGACGAGGTGCCCTCGACACGGGAGTTGGCAAAACTGGCGGGGATTTCGCGCGGGAGTGTGGTCACGGCTTACGACCAGCTCATTAGCGAAGGCTATCTGCTCGCATCGCAGGGGTCCCCAACGCACGTGCACCCCGGTCTGCCAGCCGGGATCCCAGGTGCGGCGAAAGAACTGACTTTTCGACCAAAGATTGAACCGGCGCAAAAAACCATTTCGTTGAAGCCGTCATCGGGACATGCCGGTGGGGTCCGGCCCGCCGCATGGCGCCAAGCGTGGCGGGAGGCTGCTGCGGAACCAAACATCGTCATCGACCCCGTCGGACAGCCTGAACTGCGCCGTGCGATCGCCGAACATCTTCGCCTCGCCCGCGGCCTGACCGTGAGTGAGGACCAGATCGTCATCACCGGCGGTTCACGTGAGGGCCTGCTGCTCATCCTGCTCACCCTCGCGCAGCGTCACGGCCAGTTGCGGGTCGGAGTCGAGGACCCTGGCCACCCCGGCCTGCGCCGCGTTATCCCGACTGTGGGACACGAAGCGGTGCCGTGCACAGTCGACGAGTCCGGCGTGAACGTAGACCTTTTGCCCCAAAAATTGGATGCTGTACTGGTCACCCCCGCCTACCAACACCCCCTCGGAGCGTCGATGCCTGCCGGACGCCGCTCCGAACTCCTCGCGTGGGCAGCAGAGACCGGCACTGTCCTTATCGAGGATGACTTCAACGCGGAGCTGCGCTATCGGCTCGCACCACAGCCACCCCTGGCAGCGCTGAGCACGGCGGCAGATGTCTTCATCCTCGGAACCTTCTCCACATTACTCAGCCGTAACCTTTCAGCCGGCTACGTTGTCACTCCCCCGTCCTTCGCCGAAGCTGTGCGCGAAACGCGGAAGGTCCTGGGCATGCCGGTGTCTGCTGTGACTCAATTAGCGGTCGCGCACCTGCTGCAGAACGGACACGTCCGCCGAAACACGAAGGCCGTGCGGAACAGGCTGAGCAAACGGCGAGCGATCATCCAAGCTGACCTGGTTCCGGTACTCGAGGCCCGCGGCGCACATGTGAAGGAAATGGCGGAATCCAACGGGGTCGACCTGGCATTGACGTTCGTCTCCCCTGCCCACCGCGACGCGTTCGTCGCAGACCTCCGGACGGCAGGGATCGAATGCGGGCGCTTGGAGTCCCTGTGGTCTGGGCAGGAACAGCGGCCCGAGGGCATCATCATGAGTTTCGCGCATTTGTCCGACCAGGATTTCGATGCTGCTCTTCAAACACTCTGCATTTCCCCCTCCAGCAGCAGCTAGTCACATCCCACTATTGGGGTACATTGAGCATCATGAGCTCGCCGACACAACAGAAAGAGCTGGGTAGGCTCATCGCGCTCAGGGACGTGGAGATCCTACGAGATAACCCTGAACCAGAAGCCGACCTTATAGTCGACTGGGTGAGACGAAACGTGGTGCTGGAGGACTGACATCCGGTCCCGGGCGGTCCTGAGCTGTCAAAGCACTTCTGCCGCCACAACGCGTTTGCCGGTGCGGCCAGTAATACGCGCCCACTCGTCCGGGTTGGACACGTTGGGCATGTCCTCGCTTTCGTCCTGCTCGGCGCGCACAGCGGCACGGAGGTGCTCGGCCGTCACACCAGATCCCTGCCCGGCAATCTCATCCTTGATGGCCAGCTTCTTCGCGCGGTCCACCACGTTCGCAATCATGGCGCCGGAGACGAAGTCGGAGTAGTGGAGGGTTTCCTGGGAGCCGTCGATAAGCGAGAGCTTCACGAATGGCCGCGGTGCGTAAAGCGTATCGACGGCCACCTGGATGAGCTCGTCCACCTCCCCATCGTGCGGGACCTCCTGAGTGAGGTAGCGCGCGAAGATGTCCTTCGCTTCTGATCGATCAGGCCTATCCACGCGGATCTTGATGTCTAGGCGGCCCGGGCGAAGGATGGCCGGATCGATAAGTTCCTCGCGGTTGGTGGCGCCGATGACGATGACGTTGGCGATGTCCTCCACGCCGTCAATTTCCGTGAGGAGCTGGGGTACAACGGTTGTTTCCATATCCGAGGAAACACCGGAGCCGCGGGTGCGGAAGATGGATTCCATCTCATCGAAAAAGATGATTACCGGGCGACCTTCGGATGCGAGTTCCCTGGCACGTTCGAAGATGAGGCGGATGCGGCGCTCTGTTTCGCCGACGTACTTGTTCAACAGCTCAGGGCCCTTGACGTTGAGAAAGTGCGCCTTGCCACCATCCCCGATGCGGGAGGACAACGAGTTTGCTACCGCCTTGGCAATAAGCGTCTTGCCACACCCCGGCGGGCCATACAGCAGCACGCCTTTCGGCGGCTTGAGGTCATAGGCCTTGTACAGATCCGGGTGCGCAAATGGTAACTCCACGGAATCACGGATCGTCTCAATCTGAGAGTGCAAGCCACCGATGTCGTCGTAAGTAACATCGGGGACTTCCTCGAGCGAGAGCTGGTTGACTTCCGTTTTTGGGATGCGCTCAAATGCGTAGCCGGACTTGTAGTCGAGCAGCACCGTGTCACCGGCGCGGGCAGTTTTCTGCAGCTTTTCCGTCAGGTGCACCACCTGCTCCGCGCCCTGCATGTCGGAGACAATCGCACGGTCAAAGCCGATCTTCTCCGACACAGTAGCCAGCTGCCCCACGCGAGTGAAACCGCAGGCTTCCACCACAACGGAGCCTTCACCCAAGCGGACGAGGCCACCGATGAGCAACGATCCTGGCTCCACGTTCGGGGACACCTTCAAACGCATCCGGCGCCCGGAGGTGAACACCTCTGCTTCCTGGCCACGACGTGCCGGGCCCAAGTAAATCCCGTACGTCGATGCCGGTTCGCCAAGTGCCTCCACCTGTGCTGCTAGATCCTTGAGCTTGTCACGCGATGTCTTAAGCAGCTCAGCCAGCTGCTTATTGCGCGCGCCCAAGGCTTGGTTCTGAATCTTCAGTTCCCGGAGGTCAGCTACAGGATCGGTCATGCTGTTTAGCTTATCGCCTTGGTTTAACGGCGAGCCTTGCGTTGTGGCCGGGGCGGAGTGACACCATCGGCCAAACGGCGGGTCCACACCAAAAAGGCGGTATGCGCATTCATGCGGTGCTCCGGGCGGGTGGCCAGGCCCTCAACCTTCCACTCGCGCAGCAGGGTTTCCCAGGAGCGCGGCTCGGTGAAGCATTGAGCAGCGCGGATACCCTCCACGATGTTCATCAGCTGCGGCACGGTGGCCACGTACGTCATGAACACGCCACCGGGGATGAGCACGTTTTTCACGGTCTCAATGAAGTGCCAGGGCTCCACCATGTCCAGGATCACGCGGTCAACGGGGCCACCAAGATCTTCCTTGGTGACCTCCCCAAAGTCCCCCAAACGCGGGGTCCACCACTCCGGCTTCCCACCGAAGTATTCCTCCACGTTGTCACGCGCAAACTGCAGGTGGTCATCGCGGATCTCGTAGGAAAAAACATGGCCTTGCGGTCCCACGGCACGCAGGAGCGACATGGTCAGCGCACCCGACCCAGCGCCTGCTTCCAGCACGCGAGCGCCCATGAAAATATCGCCCTCAACGAGGATCTGGCCCGCATCCTTCGGATAAATCACCGCGGCACCACGTGGCATGGACAACACGTGATCCACGAGCAGGTGACGGAAGCACAGATAGTCCGACCCCATGGAGGACCGCACGACTGAGCCTTCATCGGCCCCAATGATGTCGTCATGGGCAATCGCACCCTTGTGGGTGTGGTAGTTCGCGCCCGGCACGAGCTCAATGGTGAAGTGACGGCGCTTCGCGTCAGTCAGCTGCACTTTATCGCCGGGGCGGAAGGGGCCGGAGTACATGGTTCTCCTTGTATTCGGGTTTAATCCAGGGGTCTTTATGCGCCAACAAAGTATGCCGTAAGAGCATCAGCGAACCATAGTTGGTCTTGCACACCGGCGAGTTCACGCGCAGAGTGCATGGACAACAGTGGAATGCCCACGTCCACGGTAGGAATGCCCAAGCGTGTGGAAGCAATCGGCCCGATCGTAGATCCGCACGGAACAGAGTTATGCCCCACGAAAGTTTGCACAGGCACGTCCGCAGCACGCGCAGCACGAATCCACGCAGCTTCTGTCACCGCATCGGAGGCATATCGATGGTTCGCGTTGATCTTCAGCACCGGTCCACGGTTCATCAGCGGGCGGTGCGTCGGATCATGTTTGCCCGGATAGTTTGGGTGCATCGCGTGCGCCGCGTCCGCGGAGATCATCGTGGACTGCCGGAAGACGTCAAGAGGCTGGCCCGTACTCTCCGCGAGCGTGGTGAGCACGCGTTCAAGCAGCGGCCCGCCCGCACCTGTGACGGAGGCCGAGCCGACCTCCTCATGATTAAAGGAAGCCAGCACGAGCACATGCTCCGGCTTCTCTTTCACAGCACGCACAAGCGCGCTTATCGACGCCCACAGGCTCGACACATTGTCCAACCTCCCAGCCGCCAGCATGTCCCCAACGACCTCAGGCTTCTGTGCATCAGCACTAATGAGCTCGTGGGCCACGATTTCATCCACCGCTACCCCAGCGGACCCCGCCACGATGTCCATGATCGGTGAATCCACCATCATGATCGGCTGGGTATGCACTTGGCGGTCGATCTCCGGCGCATCACCACGGTAAAGGTGAATGGCCAGGTTCGGTACACGCGCGACCGGGCCAGTATCGGCCAAGCGCGTGGAACCATCCAGCAACGCGACACGGCCAGCGAAGCGCAACTCCCGGTCGAACCAGGAGGACAAGATCGGACCACCATAGACTTCTACCGCCACTTGGCGGGCACCTTCGCGCTCCACGTCCGGCTGGGGTTTGAGCATCAATCCTGGCGAGTCGGTGTGGGAGCCGACGATGCGGAAGCCCGGCTTGGGGTTCTCGGGGATCCACCAGGCGATGACGGCTCCGCCGTCGATAAGCATATGCCCTCCTGGTGAGGTAGCAGTGTCTTCGGTGAAGCCTGCGGCGACAAGCGCATCGCGTGTATTCGCGGCGGCGTGGAAGGCGCTGGGGCTGGCGGTGATGAACTCGGTGAAAGCGCTGATCTGGTGAGCAACTGGCATACCCACCACTCTAGGATGAAGGGCAATATGACTCCACGACCGCTCGCATTATCTCCGTCCCGCGCCAATGACTATCAGCAGTGTCCCCTGAAATATCGCCTCCGCGCCATTGATCGGCTTCCGGAGCCCAAGACGGAGGCGCAGGTCAAGGGCAACCTCGTTCACGCTGTGCTCGAGGAAATGCACGCGTGGCCCCGTGAACAGCGCACGTACCCAGCGGCGGTGAAGCAGATCAAGCCTTCGTGGGCTGCGATGTTGGAGAAGGACTCCACTCAGGCGGAACCGATCGAGGATGAGCACCAGCTTTTCGTGGATGCGCGCACGCTTCTACGCGGCTACTTTGAGATGGAAAACCCGCTCGGATTCGATTCGCATGAGCAGGAAATGTACGTGGACACCGTACTGCCCAACGGCGTGCCGGTACGTGGGTTCATTGACCGCGTGGATATCGCACCGACGGGTGAGGTGCGCGTAGTGGACTACAAAACCGGTAAGAAACCCTCCCCGCGTTTCTCCGCTGAGGCACAGTTCCAAATGCGGTTCTACGCGCTGGTGTATTGGCGCTTGTTTGGCACGATCCCCCACCAACTCCGTCTGATGTACCTCAAGGTGATGGACTCCATGTTCCTGGCACCCTCCCGCGAAGAGCTCGAGTACTTCGAGCGCGATCTAGGTGACCTGTGGGCCAAGATCGAAGCCGACGGCACATCCGGCAACTTCCGCCCGAAGAAATCCAAACTCTGCGACTGGTGTGCCTTCCAGTCACTGTGCCCCGAGTTCGGTGGCACCCCGCCGAGCTACCCAGGCTGGCCGGGTAGCACCGCGGATGCCGTCGCGAATGATCGCGATGAGGTTTAGAACAGCCCGCTGATCTTGCCGTCGCCGTCTACGTCAATGTTGTTAGCGGCGGGCACCTTGGGCAGACCCGGCATGGTCATCACATCGCCGGTGAGCGCCACAACGAAACCGGCACCCGTGCGCGGGATGAGCTTGCGCACATGCAGGGTGTGCCCGGTCGGCGCACCCAGCTGAGCCGGATCATCGGAGAAGCTGTACTGCGTCTTGGAAATGCACACCGGCAAGGTATCCCAACCGTTGTCTTTCAGAGTTTTCAGGTTGCGCTGGGCGTTGACGGAGTACTGCACCGCATCCGCGCGGTAAATCTCTTTCGCGATGGTCTCAATCGCATTCTCAATACCATCTGCTGGGTCGTAGAGCTGCGTCGAGGTGTTTTCGGTGAGGTTGTCAAGCATCACATCAGCAAGATCCAGTGCCCCCTCACCGCCCTTTGCCCACACATCAGCTACCGCCAGAGCCACGCCGAAGTCGGAGGCCCATTCGCGCATCGCTTCCATTTCGGCCTCGGTGTCCGACGTGAAGCGGTTGAGGGCCACGACGGGTGTGACACCGAATTTACGAATATTTTGAACGTGACGTTCCAGGTTAACCACACCGGAGCGCAGTGCATCGAGGTTTTCCTGCTCGAGATCCTGGCGTGCGACACCACCGTTGTACTTCAGGGATCGGATCGTGGCCACGACGACGGCACCAGCCACATCGAGGTCCCCGTAGCGAGCCTTGATGTCAAAGAATTTCTCCGCACCAAGATCCGAACCGAAGCCGGCCTCAGTCAGAACAATGTCGGCGCAACAACGAGCGGTTTGGGTGGACACAAGTGTGCTACAGCCGTGCGCAATGTTGGCAAAAGGTCCACCGTGGATGAATGCTGGTGTGCCGCCGAGAGTCTGAACCAAGTTAGGATTCATCGCATCTTTGAGAAGCGCCGTCATAGCGCCCTCAGCCTTGAGTTCCCCGGCGGTCACCGGCTTAAGGTCATAGGTGAAGCCGATGGTGATGCGCGCCAGACGCTCCTTCAAGTCTTCCAGGTCGGTGGCCAAACCAAGGATGGCCATGATCTCACTGGCAGCGGTAATGGTAAATCCGGTTTCTGCTGGCAGGCCACTGCCTGGGCCACCAAGGCCGGTAATCACGTTTCGTAGCGAGCGGTCATTGACGTCAAGGCAGCGCTGCCAAGTGATCCGGCGTTCATCAATACGCAACTCATTGCCCTGCTGGATGTGGTTATCGATGATCGCGGCCAGCGTGTTGTTCGCGCTGGTAATCGCGTGGAAATCACCAGTGAAGTGAAGGTTGATGTTCTCCATCGGCACCACTTGCGAGTAACCGCCACCGGCGGCACCGCCTTTAATCCCCATGACGGGGCCGAGAGAAGGCTCACGCAAAGCTACAGCGACCTTGTGCCCGCGCGATGCTAAAGCATCGGTCAGTCCGATGAGCACAGTGGACTTGCCCTCCCCTGCTGGGGTTGGGGAAACACCAGTGACAAGCACCAGCTTGCCTTGGGGCTGCCCCTGAATCTGGTGCAGATCCACCTTGGCCATGGAAGCGCCGTAAGGAATCAGAGCATCTTCGGGGACCCCCGCTTTTGCAGCAATATCTGCGATCGGCTCAAGTGTGTGGGCTTGTGCAATTTCAACGTCAGTCATCGGTTGGCTCATATGCCCCAGCCTAGGCGAAAGCTAGAGGACGACCGCACCGATCCCATAACCCAACAGCACTGAGACAAAAATGCAGAACACGCCCGGGACAATAAACGGGTGATCAAACACGTAGTGGCCGATTCGAGTTGAACCGGTATCGTCCATCTCCACCGCCGCGAGCAGGGTGGGATAGGTGGGCAGCACGAATAGTGCAGATGCGGCGGGAAACGCCGCAACGGCGGTGAGAGGGCTTACCCCAATAGCAAGAGCCGCCGGCATGAGAGCCTTAGTGGTAGCCGCCTGCGAATACAGCAAGGACGCTGCGAAGAACAGCACTACGGCAAGCAACCACGGCTGGGACTGTAGGACATTCCCAGAGATACTCTGGATATCGTCAATGTAGTGATTAATGAAGGTCGTGCCCAACCATGCGACACCGAGCACGCACACCGCAGCAGACATACCAGAACGGAACACCTGCGTGCCCAGGATTTCTGTTGCCGAATTTTTGGTGACTATCACAATGATCATGGCCGCAGCCAGCATGATCGCCATGATCGCTTCATTACGTGGCACCGTCGGTTCAGCGATAAGCCCCACTTGATCAGAAATCAGAGTTGCGTAGAACATCACAATCACGATTGCCAACAGGAAGATTGCAACCGACGTCTTCGCTGCGCGCGTGGGAACATACCCGGTTTCTGTAGCCGGTGGCTTGACCAGTCCGTCCTCTAGCCGCTTTTGGTACACGGGATCATCTACGAGTTCTTTGCCTAAACGATTAGCAATCCAGGCGGTTGGGAAAATAGCCAGGAATGTCGCCGGAAGCATCACAGCTAGCAGCTGCAGATACCCGACACCGAGGGGTTCCAATATAGAGGCCATGAATACGACGGCGGCGGAGATGGGTGATGCCACAATAGCCATTTGCGAAGCGATGACCGCTACTGACAGCGGACGTGACGGCCGGACTTTCCCTTCTTTTGCCACCTCAACAATGACCGGAAGCGTAGAAAAAGCGGTGTGGCCCGTGCCAGCCAGTACCGTCATCAGCCAGGTGACTATTGGGGCGTACAAGGTCACCCGTTTCGGATCGCGGCGCAGAAACTTCTCGGCCAGATAAACGAGGTAATCCATACCGCCAGCGCGTTGCATCGCGGAGATCGCGGCAATGACGCACATGATGATGCCAATGACATCGAAGGGAATATCTTCGGCTGTCACCGACATTCCTGTCGCACCGAGCAGCAGCACCCCCAAACCGCCTGCGAAACCAATCGCGATGGATCCATACCGTGCACCAAGAACAATGGCACCGAACAAGATGATGAGCTGAAGTACGAGCAACATGGGGATCACACTTTCCAAGACAGTCCTCTTACCAGTATGGAACGCAAAAATCCGCCTGGCTATAAAACGAGGCGGATTTTTGCCGATTGTGTCCGGCTTAACAAACGCGGAACATTCCGTTAGTTCTTCAGAGCTAGTCGAGATACAGCTTTCCGCGGTATTCCGGGTGCATGAGGTTCTGCTTGCTTAGAACCTCATTGAGAGTCTCCTCATCCAACAAGCCCTTCTCCAACACGATCTCGCGAACACCACGACCGGTTGCGGCAGCTTCCTTGCCCACCACGTCACCGTTGTGGTGACCAATGAATGGGTTGAGGTAGGTGATAATGCCGATGGAGTTGTCCACGTAAGCCTGACACACATCCTCGTTCGCAGTGATTCCCACAACACACTTCTCACGCAGAGTGTGTGCGGCATTGCCCAGTAGATCGATGGACTCGAACAAGGACTGTGCAATGACAGGCTCCATGACGTTGAGCTGCAACTGGCCAGCCTCCGCTGCCATGCTCACAGTGAGGTCATTGCCGAAGACCTTGAAGCACACCTGGTTGACCACTTCCGGGATCACCGGATTGACCTTGGCCGGCATAATGGAAGATCCAGCCTGGCGCTCCGGCAGGTTAATCTCATTGAGGCCAGCGCGTGGGCCGGAGGACAGCAGACGGAGGTCGTTGCAAATCTTGGACAGTTTCATCGCCGCGCGCTTGATCGCGGAATGCGCCATCACGTAGCCGCCGGTATCAGAGGTCGCCTCAATCAGATCCGGTGACGTAGAGATAGGCAAGCCAGTGACCTCACGCATAGCGGCTACGACCTGGTCACGGTAGCCACTCGGCGTGTTCACACCAGTACCAATAGCGGTGGCGCCAAGGTTGATCTCCAACAGGTTCTCCGCAGCGCTCTTCAGGGTGCGCTGCTCCTCCGCCAGGTTAGAGCCAAACGCGGTGAACTCAGCACCTAGCGTCATCGGCACCGCATCCTGGAGCTGGGTGCGGCCCATCTTCAGAATGTCCGCAAACTCGTCGCCCTTCTCACGGAAAGCCTGCTGCAGCTTGTCAAATTCCTCAATAAGCCCCTGCAGTGCGTGGTACAGGCCGAGGCGGAAGCCAGTTGGATACGCATCATTAGTGGACTGGGACATATTCACATCATCATTGGGGTTAATGATGTCGTAGCGCCCCTTTTCGTGGCCCAGTGTCTCCAACGCGAGGTTGGCCACAACCTCGTTGGTGTTCATGTTCACCGATGTACCAGCACCGCCCTGGAAGGCGTCGATGGGAAACTGATCCATGCACCGACCATCATTCAAAATGAGGTCACATGCTGCGATGATCGCGTCAGCCTTATCCTTCGGCAGAGTGTGCAGCCGGCGGTTCGCCGTCGCAGCGGCTTTCTTCACCATGACCATGCCACGCACAAAGTCCGGGAAATCCTGCACCTTTGTGGAGGAAATTTGGAAATTGTCTACGGCGCGCATCGTATGCACGCCGTAGTACTTGTCATTGGGGACTTCAATCGTCCCGAGGAGATCTTCTTCAGTTCTGTAGCCCATAGGACCAAGTATTCCACATTCTAGATACGCGCGATACGCAGTTCAGAGGCAAGAATCGCTTCCGCGCCCGTTGCCGCAAGCCGATCCATGAGCAGGTTCGCTTCTTTCCGCGGAACCATTGCACGTACAGCAACCCAGTTCTCTCGCTGCAGCGGTGACACGGTCGGACCAGTCAATCCAGGGGTGACTGCGACTGCTGATTCGAGGTTCTCGCGCGAAATGTTGTAGTCAAGCATGAGGAAGTTGTGCGCAGTGAGAATGCCCCGGATGCGGGAAAGCACAACATCATCGTTCGCGGTGAGCTCACGGCCTTTCCGCTTGACGACGACAGCCTCACTTTTCACAATCGGCTCCCCAAACGGGACCAACCCCTGCTGACGTAGCGTTGCACCGGTGGACACGACATCCGCAATCGCATCAGCAACTCCAAGTTTGATGGCAATTTCCACCGCGCCATCCAGGCGGATCACCTCTGCTTCAATTCCACGCTCCGCGAGATAGTCAGCTGCCAGGTGAGGATAGGAGGTAGCAAGGCGCTTGCCGTGCAGGTCCTCTACCGTCCATGTTTGGTCAGCGGGCGCCGCGAAACGGAAGGTCGAGCCACCAAACCCGAGGCTGAGTACTTCTTCCACATCCGCGCGGGAGTCCATCGCCAGATCACGGCCGGTGATGCCGAGGTCAAGATGACCGCCAGCAACGTAGATGGCAATGTCTTTCGGACGCAGGAAGAAAAATTCGACGTCATTAGCTTCGTCGACAATATTCAGCGCCTTGGAAATCCCGCGCCCTTTGTAGCCGGCTTCCTTGAGAATCTCAGTGGCGGCTTCTGACAGGGACCCCTTGTTGGGAACAGCAATCTTGATCATGGTGGCGGTATTTTCTTCTAGAGGTACTTATAAATGTCGTCGGGAGTGAGGCCACGAGAGACCATCATCACCTGCGTCCAATACATGAGCTGGCTCATTTCCTCAGCGAGCTCCTCATCAGACTGGTACTCGGAGGCAATCCAAACCTCGCCAGCCTCCTCGATGATCTTCTTTCCAATAGCATGCGGGCCCTTATCCAGAGCCTCTACGGTGCCGGAGCCGGCGGGGCGTTCGACGGCTTTGGTGGATAGTTCCGCGAAGAGTTCATCGAAGTTTTTCACGCAGATCACTCTAATCTATTGCGAGGTTGCAGCGCTGAACCGGCCATACACCCACTTCGCATCAGCACCCACAAATTCTTGTGGATCCATGGGCATGACCCCGTCGGGCACTTTTTCTGCCAGCCCCAGGACCACGCATCCTGCAGCCGCGGCAGCGGTCATCCCCGCCCAGGAATCCTCAAAGACAAGGCAGTCGCTGGGGTCCTGCCCCACCGCTTGAGCCGCTGCTAAATACATGTCAGGGGCCGGTTTCGGGTTGGGCACCTCATCACCAGTCACAGAACCACAGAAAAACTCGCGCCCCACCGCGTCAATACAGCGGTCCGCCAATTCACGTTCGGTGTTGGTGGTGACCATCATAGGGGTGCCGTCGGCAAGCAATGATGCGAGCAGCTCACGCACTCCCGGATTCGGCTGAAGGTCGGCTGACAACAACTCCCCCATGCGCGCATACATCCATGTGCGGTAATGCTCATAGTCGCCTGGCTGCAGCTCCACGCCCGCCCACTTGGCGCACACGCGCAATGTGTTGGCGAAGCTGCCACCAACGGTCCGCTCACGCTGTTCAGCATTAAGCCGGCGCCCTAATTTCTCCGAAAGCTCGTACGTGGCAATGCCCCACAGAGGCTCCGTATCCACCATCGTGCCGTCCATGTCCCAAAAGACGGCGGCAGGCCGCGCGCTAGTCAAGCTCAGGCAGGGAATTCAAGGCGTCCTCAGCAGCGCCCGTTGCCGCCGCCGCACGATAAGCGAAATCCTGCAGGTCGGCCTTTTCTTCTGGTTCGAGCACCGCGTCAGCGTGCTGCGAGTTGAACTCTTGGAGGTTGGCGAAAAACGGCTCCACAACCGCGTTCAGCTTCTCCGCACCTGGGTCAGCGCCAACCAGGTCGAGGGCGTCGAGATACATCTCCAAAACTCGCTTGAGATCAGGCAGTACTGCCGGATCAAACGGCTCATCCCACAACTCCTTGTCGTCCTCATTGAGGTAAGAGCCGGTAGCAAAGGTGGTCAGGTCATCGATGAACTCGTTGACATCGTCCTGAAACTGTTCGCGGATGGTCATACCAGCTATTGTTGCCCAGATTTAGTACAGCTGCACGCCAAGCAAGCCATGGACCGCGTCCGCGATCAATCCCTCGTAGTCACCGGGTGCGCCGTCGATGATCTCAAGGGCTAGCGGCGTGTTCAGATCATCAGCCAAAGCAGCACGCAGCTTATCGACGACCCCCAGAGCCTCCTCTTCACTCACTTCTACCGAGAGCGCCTCCCGCCATGTGGCGAGACGTTGCGCAGCGACATCAAGAGCCTCATAGGAGAAATCACGATCCTGGCGGTAGTGCCCCGCAAACACAGCAAGACGAATCGCACCTGCCTCATGCCCGGCTTCGGTGAGCTTGTGCACGAAAACGAGATTGCCCAGGGACTTGGACATTTTCACCCCATCGAGGGCAATCATGCCGGTGTGCACGTAATGCTCTGCCATGCGGTCCACCCCGTATGCCGATTCCGCATGGGCAGCGGAGAACTCATGGTGTGGGAATGCCAGGTCTGATCCACCGCCCTGGATGGCAAAGCTATGGCCTAAACGGTTCGTTGCAATGGCCGAGCATTCGATGTGCCAGCCAGGGCGCCCTGCACCAAAGGGTGCCTCCCACGATGGTTCACCCGGACGGTGGCCACGCCACAATAAAGCATCCAGCGGGTCTCGCTTGCCTTCACGCTCCGGATCACCACCACGTTCCGCAAAGAACTCCTCCATCGTGTCGCGATCCAGGTTGGATTCGTAGCCGAACTGCTCTGTTGCAGTGATCGGGGCATAGATATCGCCGTGATTGAGCTGGTAGGCCTTGCCATCATCGAGAAGCATCTGCACCATCTCAATGACTTCACCGACGGATTCCATGGCACCGATGTAATCACGTGGCGGGATGACAGACAGAATCTCCATATCGCTGCGAAACAGATCAATCTGACTGGTGCCCAGCTCACGCCAATCCACACCGTCACGCTCCGCGCGCTCGAACAGCGGATCATCCACATCCGTGATGTTTTGCGCATAGATCACCTTGTGGCCATTAGCCAGTAGCTGGCGGTACACCAGGTCAAAGGCTAGGTACGTAGCCGCATGGCCCAGGTGCGTCGAATCATACGGAGTTATGCCGCAGACATACATGCCCACTTCCCCATCGTGCACTTCGACTGCCTTTACCCGCTGGTCAGCAGTATCAAAGAGGGACAAAGGGACCGGACTACCAGCAACGGTAGGCACAACGGGGTAAGGCCAAGAACGCATGGGGGCCAGCCTACAAGCTGAATCGCAGGTGCGTGTCCAGTGGGGGCGTTAGAGTCACCGGCATGAACAACTCGTACGCCATCACTGCGTTGAGCACCGCAATCGCTCTCACCGCATCCTCCATTCCCGCCATAGCAGCAGAGGACACAAAAACCGCTGAATCGTGCCCAGTGGTACACATCGTCATAGCCTCCGGAGCGCACGAATCTACCACGGCAGACTCACCGCAAGACATCCGCGGTTTTGCACATGGTGTTAATTTCGCTGCTGAACTACAAGACGCATACTCGGGAACAGTGAGCGCATGGCAGTTGCCCTACTCATCCTCCGTGACCGTCATGGGATCCGCACTGGACAATCGCGCCCTCACGGAACGTGACAAGGGCTATCTACCCTACGGTGCGTCCCGCGCGGAAGGAGTCCGTCTGACCTCCAAACACATGGCAGAGTTCGTGGCACAATGCCCCGAGGCCCAATTCATTCTCGCCGGGTATTCACAGGGAGCATCTGTCATCGGTGACACTGTCGCAGCCATCGGCCGTGGCACAGTCCAAGGTGTAAGCGTGGATAGCATCCTCGGCACTTACCTCCTTGCGGATCCAGGACGCTCGCGGTTCACTAATGAAGAGGTACTGCTTCAGGACGGCACACGGGGGCTCCGCAGCGCCACCGGTGAAATTCTCGTTCCCGTCGATCAAGGCACGCCACCGGCTACCTACGATGGACTCACTGGTCCTCGCTCGGATGGTGCTTTTAGTCCGTTCGGTGACCGGGTCATGTCCTTTTGCCATCCACTTGATCCGGCATGCGCAACTGCCACGAATCGTCTCCCGCAACGTCTGGGCCAAACGCTCAATCAATGGGAAGACACACCAGACCACACCATCGCAGCCAAGGACGCTTTGCTGACCCCAAAGGTGCTCAGTGCCCTATTCCTGGTCAGTCTTCCACTGCTTATTCTCACTTCGTTGGGGTTCTACTCCCCTATTCCAGGTCTCATCGACTCGGTTTCGGGCATCACTGGTCTCAATGCGACCCAAAGCGCAGCGTTACGTGCACTGGCCAGTGAAGTCACTGTGGTCGGCCGTGAGGCCAAGACCTACGACCGGGAGCAATCCTCGAATACCGGACCAGCTATCACGCCTCCCGTTCCCGAAGTAGACAAACTCTCCACCGACGGAGGGAGCTCCCAGGCTTCCCGTTTAAGCAGTGTCGCCGTCTCGCAAGGACTCAAAGGAAGCTATCATCTGCGCTATTTCACGAAAAACACCGGCAACGCCGACGGTTCCACCAAGGATGGTGCGGGGCCATTCACCGTGGGCGGGAAAATCGTGGATAAGTGGATCCACGATGACATGGAGTTGCGGATCGTCGGCGCATTGGCTGCTAAAGAACAGCCCCTCCTGACGCATCCATGACCCCGGTGGCCAGCAGAATCATCACGATAATGCCCAGCGGGATGCGGTACGCAGCAAACCATGCGAAGGAATGGTGGGATACGAACTTGAGCAGCCACGCGATCGACGCATAGCCAAGCGCAAAGGCGATGATGGAGCCCACGAGGAGCTGACTTCCTGATGCCGCCTGACCGGCTTGAGGTGCGAAGGCATCCGGCAACGAGAACAACCCCGAAGCCAACACCGCTGGGATAGCAAGCAAGAAGCTAAAACGCGTAGCCACCTCACGGTCCAACCCACGGAACAGGCCGCCTGAGATCGTGCCACCCGAACGTGAGACGCCAGGAATGAGCGCAAGACATTGCCACAAGCCCATGACAATGGCATCCTTCATGGTCAGCTCGTCATACCCCCGTGTCTTCTTGCCCACGCGCTCCGCGAAAATAAAAACAAAAGAAAACAGGATGAGCACCGCTGCGGTGATCCACAGATTACGGAAGTTCTCGCGGATCAAGTCCTTGAGCAGCAGACCGGCGACCGCGACAGGAATCGTTCCCACGATGACCATCCAGCCCATCCGGTAATCAAAGCCTCGCTTCTCCGGGTTCAACACGCCAGCGAACCAACCGGTGAGAATCTGCCAAATTTCCTTGGCGAAAAACACCAGAACGGCAAGCTCCGTACCCAACTGGATCACCGCAGTGAAACTCGCGCCCGCATCTTGCCCCCAGAACAATTCGGAGACAATACGCAGGTGGCCGGAGGAGGACACGGGCAGAAACTCCGTGAGCCCCTGCACGATTGACAAAACAACCACCTGGGTCCAAGACATGGCTTCAGGGGCGACTACTACTGGTGCACTGAGATCCATCACGGTGGACACCCTACAACCGCGCATCGCCATCGCTGGCACGGCGCGGCGTGACCAGGTGAGGTTGATAGGCTTAAGCGTGTGAAAGCTCTCCGTCTTGTACCCCTTGCCGCTACATGTCTGCTTCTTGCTGGGTGCTCCCCCGCAGTCCAAAACAAAACCGAAGACGTGCTGTACATGGGTAACGCCGAACCGGCTGAATCTCCTGCCGCATCTGACCCCGATGGGGAAATCATTCCGTCGCCCGCTATCACAGATATTGACACTACAGGGGGCATTTTGGGCGTGCGTCTTGCAGACGCACTGCAGGTCGGTGACCTCGCAGCTTTCCGCGATCAGAACACTCACACAATCGACGTCGATGCGTCTAGCGGTGATGTTTCCGCGAATGCCGGTTTTTTCGCCATCGTCCACCCGAATGACAACGAGGTGGAGCTTATCAGCGCAGCGACGGGCAAATCCGTCGAACACATTCCCGTCGGCGACGACATCACGGTGGCTGCCCCGTTGACGGGGAACAACGTCATCACCGGCTCTGACTCCATCGAACGCGTGTGGGTGTACTCCAAAGACGGTGCAGAGCAAGACACGTTCAAGGTGGCACGCCCCTCCGATTACATCCTTGCCCAATCGCTTGATAGTGAAGACCGGGTCGTGCGCGTGAACCGTTTCGACACGACGATTCAGGATCTGCATATGGATGAGGGAAGCCAGGGAGGCACCCTGCGCGTAGGTTTCGGCGTGGGCAAGGTTGCGTTCGGTGAAGATGGAGTAGTCCTTGCCGCTGATGCCACCGGCGACAGGTTGTTCATATACACCACCGATGAGGTCATACGTCTGCATCAGATGGTTCCCACCGACGGCCGCCCCTGGGCAGTTGCTTGGGATAGCCAGCGGAATCTCGCGTGGGTGACATCCACCGCCAATAACACTGTCGTTGGCTACGACATCTCTCAGGGTGTGCCCCTGGAAAAGATGCGTTTCAAGACCGTGACGGCCCCCCAAAGCCTTGTCGCGCTTGACGGCGGCACTCTGGTCATCGGCTCCGCAACCGGTGATGGCCTCCAAATAATCAACCCTGGTAACGAGGCGAAGGAGTAACCGCCATGCGCCCTTATGACATCCTGCTCAGAGCAATGTTCCTCATCCCCCCAGAGCGCATCCACGGAATTTTGAGCACCGCTTTCAACGGTGTGAGCCGCTCCCGTACGGCCAGTAAGGCACTGAGTCGCGTCCTACCCCACCGCGATCCTGTCCTTGAGCAAGAAGTCTTTGGCGTGCAGTTCCCGGCACCACTGGGTTTAGCAGCAGGCTTTGATAAAAACGCCACGGCCGTCAACGCTTGGTCGGCACTTGGCTTTGGCTACGCCGAAATGGGCACTGTAACTCCGAAGGCTCAGCCAGGAAACCCAGCTCCGCGACTCTTCCGCCTGCCTGCGGACAAAGCGATCCTCAACCGCATGGGTTTCAATAACCAGGGTGCCCTGGCTGTCGCCCGCAACTTGGAGCGACGTCGCCCCGGCAACGTTGTGGGTATCAACATTGGCAAGAACAAGACCGCTACCGATGCTGTGGCGGATTACCGTTCGGGTGCTAGCCTGCTTGGTCCTCTCGCGGACTACGTAGTGGTCAATGTTTCCTCACCGAACACCCCGGGTCTGCGCGACTTGCAGGCAATTGAGCAGCTCCGTCCAATCCTCTCCGCGGTCAAAGAGGCCACAGACACCCCTGTCCTGGTCAAGATCGCCCCCGACTTGAGCGATGAAGATATCGATGCCGTGGCGGACCTGGCCATTGAGCTAGAACTTGACGGCATCGTGGCTACGAACACAACTATCAGCCGTGAAGGCCTGAAAACGAATCCCGTTGAGGTTGAAGCTATGGGCGCTGGTGGTATCTCTGGCGACCCTGTCCAGGCGCGTTCACTGGAAGTGCTCAAACGACTTCACTCGCGTGTGGGCAAACAGATTGTCCTCATCAGCGTGGGAGGTATTTCCACCCCGCAACAGGCATGGGAGCGCATCGCAAATGGTGCCAGCCTCTTGCAGGGCTACACACCATTTATTTACGGCGGCGTTGGGTGGATTAACGGCATTCACCGCGGACTTGCCCAACAGGTACATGCGCACGGTCTGACGAACATCAGCGAAGCCGTAGGCAGCGGCCTGGAGTGGAAATACTAACCACTAACTCCCTATGCCGGGCTATATCCCGGCATAGCTTATTGGGCGATGGAACGACGCAACACGAGAGCGCACAACACCGCGGCACCTGCCCACAAGACCAACCAATACGTCTGAGTGACAAACAGTGCTGTGTCCGGAATGAACAGCGACACGATTATCAGTAACGTCGCTAGCAGCTGCGCCGCAAAGCGAGTGCGGGTGCCTTTACCATCGGGGGAGATAACCACAAACGCGCCGAAGAGGAGCGCGGCGATACAGATCAACACCGTTGCCGGCGTGAATGTGAAAAGGGCATTACCAGCAACGAATGCGATAACAGCCAAAATCACCAAAACCACAGCGAGGGCAATAAATGCCCCGCCAGCGCGCATCTGAATCGGAACCATTGTACAGATACTACCTGGCGGGGCATGGCAGCGCGGGATAGTTCGGGATGGTTAGGGAAGTTAAGGGCACCGATGGCCTAGTTTTCGTCTGTGATGTCTAGGGACTTTTTGGACACGGAGTCCAGGAGGTTTTTGGACGGGATGTCTAGTGGCTTTTTGGACGGTTACGGCGGTGGAATAGCCGGATGGCTATTCCATTGCATAAGCGCAGAAAGATCGCAGAGAGGGTGTCAGGAATTTTGTGTGTGAGGCTCTGACGTAGAAGGAGTTTCACCGATAATGACTACGGTGTCACCGAAGAAAGCCCATGACCCATCGAGGGTCAACGAGATCAGCGCAAAGCTGATGGAAAATCCTGAGCTCGCCAGCTTGATCGGCGAGTTGTCGACCTCGGCCGATGATGCCAGCGAGCTGGTCAAAGGCCTGTTGCAGGCATCGATCAACGCTGGTCTCCAGGCAGAAATGGATGCCCATTTGGGCTATAGCCATTCCGACCGCAAGACCAAAGCCCAGGTTGAACCCGCGCAGGGCGGCAATCACCGCAATGGTTCGTACACCAAGACCGTCAATTCTGGCTACGGCGCGGTGGACGTGACCGTGCCCAGGGATCGTGCCGGCACGTTTACTCCCCGGATGGTGCCCAAAGGTGCACGCCGGCTGACAGAGCTTGATGACATGATCATCTCGCTGTACGCCGGCGGGATGACCGTGCGCGATATTCAGCACCATCTTGGGTCCACCCTGGGGGTGGATATGAGCCCGGATACGATCAGCACGATTACCGATGCGGTCTTAGAAGAGGTCATGATCTGGCAGAACCGCCAGCTTGACGAGTTCTACCCAGTGATCTTCCTTGATGCGCTCCGGGTGAAAATCCG